>NZ_DASRBZ010000147.1:0-36463 GCF_035653355.1 Mycobacterium sp.
ATCCGAGGCGGCTACAACGTCTACCCCCGGGAGATCGAGGAAGTGTTGTTCGACTACCCAGGTGTCGCCGCGGCGGCGGTGATCGGCAACCCGGACGAGAAGCTCGGCCAGGAGGTGCTGGCCTTCGTAGTCGCCAAAGAGGGCGTGAAGCTGACTTCGGACGAGCTGGTTGCGCACTGCAAGGAGCGCCTGGCCGCCTACAAATACCCGCGCGAAATCCGCATCATCGACGAGTTGCCGATGGGCCCGACCGGCAAGGTGCTCAAAAAGGAGCTGCGGCCCTAGGGTTCAGATCGTCTGGTGGCGGCCGAAGTACTTGTGGTCTTCGCGTCTCCCTTCGACGCTCGGCAGAACGCATGACGGCTACCCGAAGACCCGCGCACACAAACGGAGGAGCCGAATGCGCCCGGTAATCTCGCTGCCGTGTTGTTGACCTCGCTGGGCCCCGCCGCTGTCGATATGAGCGATGCCGTGCGGATCGGCGACGTCGCGTTGAGCCGCAGCGATCTGGCCGGTGCGGCGACCTCGGTGGCCGAGCGGGTCGGCGGTGCTAGCCGGGTTGCGGTGTTGGCCACGCCGAGCGCCTCCACAGTGTTGGCCATCACCGGTTGCCTGATTGCCGGTGTGCCGGTGGTGCCGGTGCCCGCCGATGTCGGACAGGCCGAGCAGCACCATATCCTCACCGACTCGGGTGCCCAGGCGTGGCTCGGGCCGGTGCCTGAGCAGCCGGAGGGCCTACCGCACATCCCGGTGCGACTGCACGCCCGCTCCTGGCACCGCTACCCGGAGCCGTCGCCGGATTCCATTGCGCTGGTGATCTATACCTCGGGTACCACCGGCCCGCCCAAGGGAGTGCAATTGAGCCGGCGGGCGATCGCCGCCGATCTCGATGCGCTGGCAAAGGCCTGGCAGTGGAGCGCCGACGACGTGTTGGTGCACGGGCTGCCGCTATTTCATGTGCACGGGCTGGTGTTGGGCTTGCTCGGGTCGCTGCGGATCGGAAATCGGTTCGTGCACACCGGAAAACCAACGCCCGCAGCGTACTTTGAGGCTGGTGGCACCCTGTATTTCGGCGTCCCCACCGTATGGTCGCGGGTAGTGGCCGATCCTGCGGCCGCTGAGGCGCTAAGGCCTGCGCGGCTACTGGTGTCCGGCAGCGCCCCGTTGCCGGTGGCGGTGTTCGAGCAGCTTGCGCAGCTCACCGGACACCGGCCTGTCGAACGGTACGGCAGTACCGAATCGCTGATCACGGTGTCCACCCGCGCGGACGGGGAGCGTCGCGCAGGCTGGGTGGGCCTGCCGTTGGAGGGTGTCGAGACCCGGCTGGTCGACGACGACGGCCATCCGGCCACGCATGACGGCGAAACCATTGCACGGCTTCAGGTTCGCGGTCCGACACTGTTCGACGGCTACCTGAATCGACCCGACGCCACCGCCGAGGTGTTCGATGGTGACGGCTGGTATCGCACCGGTGACGTCGCGGTGGTCGACTCCGGCGGCATGCATCGCATCGTGGGCCGCGAGTCCGTGGACCTAATTAAATCTGGCGGGTACCGTGTCGGCGCAGGCGAAGTCGAAGCGGCACTCCTCGGGCACCCGGGTGTGGACGAAGTGGCAGTCGTCGGGCTGCCCGATGACGACCTGGGTCAGCGGATCGTGGCGTTCATCGTCGGTGACGCTCAACCGCCGGAGCTGATTGACTATGTCGCCCAACAGCTTTCGGTGCACAAACGACCGCGGGAAGTGCGCGTGGTGGACAGCCTGCCGCGCAATGCCATGGGCAAGGTGCTCAAGAAGGAGCTGCTGACATGGGGCTGACGTTCGACGAGATCTGCATCGACGCGGAAAACCCAACCGCGCTCGGCACTTGGTGGTCGACGGTCCTGGGCTGGCCGCACGAAATCGACACCGACGGCGACGTCGTCCTCCATCCGCCGGCCGGGGCCGGGCCGGACTGGATTTTTCTTCGGGTACCGGACAAGCGAATTGTCAAGAACCGCATCCACTTCGACTTTCGGCCCGACAACCAGCAGGTCGAAGTCGAACGGGTGCTTGAACTCGGCGCTCGCCGTGTCGATATCGGGCAGGGTGATGACGCGAGCTGGGTGGTACTAGCGGACCCCGAAGGCAACGAGTTCTGCATTCTGTCGGCCGATTGAGCGGCCGAGCGTCGTGGTTGTACATCGTTAGTGGCGTGTCGGTGTACAGACACGCACGCTCGCGCCATAGCTAGTTCGCGTGCAGGTCTTGGTTGAGCGCGATCCCTTGACCGTCGCGGGACACCACTTCGACCGCGCCGGTCAGTGAATTGCGGCGAAACAGCATGTTGTTGCCGCCGGAGAGCTCGCGGGCCTTGACCGAGGTGCCGTCGGGCAAGCTGACTTTGGTGCCGGCGGTGACATAGAGGCCGGCCTCAACGACGCAGTCGTCACCCAGCGAGATCCCCAGCCCCGAATTGGCGCCCAGCAGACAGCGTTTGCCGATGGAAATGATTTCGGTGCCACCGCCAGACAGCGTGCCCATGATCGAAGCGCCGCCCCCGATGTCGGAACCGTCACCGACCACCACGCCCGCCGAGATGCGGCCTTCGACCATCGAGGTACCCAACGTGCCGGCGTTGTAGTTGACGAATCCCTCGTGCATCACGGTGGTGCCCGCTGCCAGGTGAGCGCCCAGCCGAACCCGGTCGGCGTCGGCGATACGCACCCCGCCGGGTACCACGTAGTCGACCATCCTGGGGAACTTGTCGATGCCATACACCGTGACCGGCCCGCGACGGCGCAGCCGCGCGCGCACCGCCTCGAAACCTTCGACGGCACACGGACCGTGGTTGGTCCACACCACATTGGTCAAGATCCCGAAGAAGCCGTCGGTGTTCAGCCCATGCGGCGCGACCAGCCGGTGCGACAGCAGATGCAGCCGCAGATACGCGTCATAGGCATCGGAAGCCTTATCGTCCAGCAAGCCGATCACCGTGCGGATCGCCACCGTTTCGGTGCCCCGGTCCTCGTCGCGGCCGGCCAACGCGGCCAGGTCGTCGGGAACCTCGGCCAACGACAGCCGCACCGTGCCGTTTTCGCCCGAGGACTCGATCAGTTCAGGCTCGGGAAACCAGGCGTCGAGGACCGATCCGTTGGCGGCGAGCGTTGCCAGCCCGATACCGGAAGCTCCAGTCACATGCTTCACGCTACTTTCCGCCGGCCGAACACACGCGAAGGCCCCCGACACGCCGGCGAAAGGGAGACTCTTGTGTCTGCTCGGCATACTGAAACCGTGCTGAACCTCCACGGCGACCCGATCGAACTGACCGCGGCGCTGGTCGACATCCCCAGCGAGTCGCGGGCCGAAGGGCGCATTGCCGACGAGGTAGAGGCCGCGTTGCGTGACCAGACGACGGGTTTAGAGATCATCCGCAACGGCAACGCCGTACTGGCCCGCACGCACCTCGGCCGGCCGACACGGGTGCTGCTTGCCGGCCACCTCGACACCGTCCCGGTAGCCGATAACCTGCCAAGCCGCAGAGATGGCGAGCTGCTGCACGGCTGCGGCACTGTCGACATGAAATCCGGTGACGCTGTCTTCCTGCACCTGGCCGCCACGGTCGCTACGCCCGTGCACGACTTGACGCTTGTGCTGTACGACTGCGAGGAAATCGAATCAGCGGCAAACGGTTTGGGGCGCATCGAACGCGAATTGCCGGACTGGCTAGACGCCGACGTCGCGGTCCTCGGCGAGCCCACCGCCGGATACATCGAGGCGGGCTGCCAGGGCACGCTGCGCGTCGTCGTCCACGCCAGCGGAACCCGGGCCCATTCTGCGCGATCTTGGTTGGGCGACAACGCAATTCACAAACTGGGCGCCGTGCTCGAGCGGCTCGCACGCTATCAGGCCCGCAGTGTCGAAATCGACGGCTGCACGTACCGCGAGGGTTTGTCGGCAGTGCGCATCGACGGCGGCGTTGCCGGCAACATCATTCCCGACGCCGCTTCGGTGACCGTCAACTATCGTTTCGCCCCGGACCGTTCGGCGGCTGAGGCGTTGCAACACGTTCGCGACGTCTTGGACGGCCTCGACGTGCGGATCGAGCAGACCGACGTTGCGGCCGGCGCGCTACCCGGATTGTCCAAGCCCGCTGCCAAAGCCTTGGTCGAGGCGGCGGCTGGCCAGGTCCGGGCGAAATACGGTTGGACCGATGTGGCGCGGTTCGCCGCTCGGGGCATCCCCGCGCTGAATTACGGGCCCGGCGACCCCAATCTGGCACACCGCCGCGACGAGCGGGTGCCGGTGCAGCAAATCACCGCCGCGGCCGACATGCTGCGCCGCTATCTGACCAGCTGAGCCCGCCGGGCCTGGGCTGCGGCGTCGGCAGCGGCTGGATGCATCCCCGCCTCGGCGAGGTCGGCGGCCACGTCGGCCAGTGCGGCGAAATCGCCCGCGGCAAGCGCGCGGGCATGAGCCAGCGTCAGCCTGCCCAGCACGCAGTCCACTTCCACGACGAGGCGTTGAGCTCGATACACCGCGCGCATATCACCCAGCCGCGTCGCGTCCTGCAGCGCGCGAAGCGCAATCGCCGACTGCCCGCCGCGTTCAGCGGCCTGGACAGCCACCCGTGCGGCGTCGATCGCTCCGGTCTGGTCGCCGCGGGCCGATTTCGACCACGCTTTGGCCAGTGCCAGCTCGGGGGTGAACAGGGCCGATTTCAGGCCGTGCCGAGACTCGGCCCGGCTCAACACCTTTGCCGCCTCAACTTGTTCACCTCGCTGGCCCAGCGCCTGCGCGAGCAGCATCAACGACAACGGCCCCCACGAATAACCTGTCCGCGTCAGCGCACCGGCGGCCGGGCCTAGCAGCGTCACTGCGGTGTCGAAGTCGCCCTGGGCGATCGCTACATACGCGACGAGCACCTCGCCGATCGCCCTGCCTGGTTGCTGCAGCTCGGCGAAATCGGTGTACCGCTGCGCCACCGAGCGTGCCGCGTCCAGCCGTCCCGCCATGACCAGCGTCGTGACCCGGGCCAAGCCGCTGGTGAACCTCAACAAACCCGGATGCTCGCCAGCGACCGCCCGGGCGGCCAGCGCTTCGACGTTGTCGAACAGGCCAGCGCGAGCCGAGCACAGCGCCGCAGTCGATGCCGCCCAACCCACGCCCACGTCGTCAGCGTGCGGTGACGCCAGCACGTCGGTGGCGATCCGCAGCGCACGCAGCGGGGTGCCGGAGTTCATCGCGAAGGTCGCTGCCAGCGCGTCGAGGGTGGCCTTGGCAGCTGGCGCCGCGACTCGCTGGCGGGTGGTGTGCAGGAAGGCTGTGGCCCGCTCCGGCTCGTTGAGCATCCAGAACTGGTTGGCCGCCCGCGGCAGTGCCCACGCCATCAGCTCGGTGTCCGTCAGCGTGTTGGGATCGACTGCGGCCAGCACTGCTCCGGCCTCTCGGCCGTGGCCCTGCCACGCGAGCGTGTAGGCCAACGCCAGCCGCGCCGCCAGCCCATCTGTCTGGTCCAGCGCTGCTCGCGCCAGCCGTTCGGCGAGCACCAGGTCGCCAAGCCGCAGCGCCTGCTGCGCCGCACTGACCAGGTCGGCGACCGGGGCGGGGGTGTCGCTGTCGACCGCTAGCGCTGCCAGTCGCAGTTGGTCGATGACATGGTCGGACGGATGCTTTGCCAGCTGTGCGACCACCGCTGCGCGCAGCGATCGCGCGCGCTGCGGTGTCAGCGCGGCGCGGGCGCGTTCGCCGTAGAGCGGATGGGCCGGGTGCGCCAGTCCGTGGTCGTCGACGGCGACTACGCCCCCGGCGTCCTCGACGGCCTGCCCGCCGGCTAACGCCGCCAAGTCGGCGCGGGACAGTGGTTCGGCGATGGCCAGGTAGTCCAGCATGGTGCGCGCCGGCTCCGACAGCGCGCTGACGTGGCCGTCGATCAGGGCGGACAGCGACAACCGCTCGTCGTCGACGTAGCGCCAGCCGTCGTCGGCCCGCACCAGGACGCCATCTTCGACAATGTGGCGCAGATACAGCGGGTTGCCCCTGCTGCGACCGAAGACGTCGTCAGCCACCGGTTTCGGTAGCGGCTCACCCAGCGCCGACTCCAACACCGCCGCAGCCTGCTGGGCATCCAGTGGCTGCACCTCGATGCGGCTGAGCAGCTGATCGGTCCACAACGCGGTGACGACGTCGGCCAGCTGAGTGTCCGAGCGCGCAGTGACCAAAAGCCGCGCTGAACCGCTCAGGGCCAGCTGATACACCAGCGTGGCGGACAGGCTATCCAACTCGTGCGCGTCGTCGACGATCAAAAGCAGATCGCCGTCCGCGCTGGTGAGTGATTCGCGCGCGGAGCGCAGCAGCGCCGCGGGTCGCCCGATGTCGGCGAGGCGGACCAGATGGCGGAAGGCGCTGAACGGGATCGTTTGCGCCGGCGCGCTGCCCACAGCCCACCGCACGAGCGTCGACGGCCGCTGCGCAGCGAACCTCCGGGCGGCGGCGCGAACCAATGTCGTCTTTCCCACGCCGTCGGGCCCAACGAGCACGGCGCCGCAAACCTGCGAGCTTTCCAGTGCGCCCGCCACCTGCGTTACGACCGTTTCGTCCGGCGCGGCTACCCAGGGCACCGCCGGATTTTATTGCCCACACACGAGCTGGCAGGGCGATAGCCCGAAATGCACTCCGCGGCAACGCTGGTCTACGTTTCGTTTGTGAAACCGAAGCGGTTGGCGGTGTGCGTCTACTGCGCGTCCGGGCCGACCCATCCGGAGCTGCTGGCGCTGGCCGCGCGGGTCGGCGAGGCGATCGCTGACCGCGGCTGGGTCTTGGTGTGGGGCGGTGGCAACGTTTCGGCGATGGGCGCATTGGCCACTGCGGCGCGGGCTCGGGGTGGATGGACCGTCGGCGTGATCCCCAAAATGCTGGTGCACCGAGAGCTGGCGGATACCGACGCCGACGAGTTGATCGTCACCGACACCATGCGCGAGCGCAAACAGGTCATGGAAGACCGCGCCGACGCGTTTATCGCGCTGCCCGGCGGCATCGGGACGCTGGAGGAGCTGTTTGAGACCTGGACAGCGGGGTATCTCGGCGTGCACGACAAACCGGTGGTGATGCTTGACCCGGACGGGCACTACGACGGGCTGCGGGCATGGCTGTACGGGCTGATCGACACTGGATACGTCTCGCAGATGGCCCTGGACCGGCTGGTGGTAGTCGACGACGTGGAGGCGGCCCTGGCGGCGTGCGCACCTCGCTGAAGCGGCCGGGCAAACCGCGTTAGGCTGGCCGCCGACTGCGGTTCAGCGAAATGGGGGACCCACATGGCGGACAAAGTGTCCGATCACGGCTCCGACACCCGTACAGGCGTCGGACTGGCCGACATCGCAACGCGGCTGCCTGGCCTGTTGCCCGACCTGCCGGTGATGCTGCGCGGCGGGCTGACGGGACTGTTGCCCCAGCGCAACTCGAAGGCCTCGATCGGCAAGGTGTTCCAGGAGCGGGCCGCCCGCTATGGGGACCGCATCTTCCTGCGGTTCGGAGACCAGCAACTGACCTACCGCGAGGCCAACGAAACCACCAACCGCTACGCCGCGGTGCTCGCTGCGCGGGGTGTCGGGCACGGCGACGTGGTCGGCATCATGCTGCGCAACTCGCCCAACGCGGTGCTGATGATGCTGGCCGTAGTCAAGTGCGGAGCGATCGCGGGCATGATCAACTACCACCAGCGCGGCGAGGTGCTGGCCCATAGCCTGGGCTTGCTCGACGCCAAAGTGCTGGTCGCCGAATCCGATCTGGTCAGCGCGGTCAGTGAGTCCGGGGCGCCCGCCGATCCGATCACCATCGAGGAACTCGAGCGGCTCGCCGCCACTGCGCCGACCACCAACCCGGCGTCGGCGTCGGCGGTGCTGGCCAAGGACACCGCGTTCTACATCTTCACCTCGGGCACGACCGGCTTCCCGAAAGCCAGCGTGATGACGCATTTCCGGTGGCTGCGGGCGCTGGCCGCGTTCGGCGGGGTCGGGCTGCGACTGCACAGCAGCGACACGTTGTACTGCTGCCTGCCGCTGTATCACAACAACGCGCTGACGGTCGCGGTCGCGTCGGTGATCAACTCCGGTGCGACGCTGGCGCTGGGCAAGTCGTTTTCGGCGTCGCGGTTTTGGGACGAGGTAATCGCCAACGACGCGACGGCCTTCATCTACATCGGCGAAATCTGCCGGTATCTGCTCAACCAGCCGTCGAAGCCGACCGACCGCGCGCACAAGGTGCGGCTGATCGCCGGCAACGGGGTGCGCCCGGAGATCTGGGACGAGTTCACGACACGGTTCGGCATCCAGCGGGTGTGTGAGTTCTACGCCGCCAGCGAAGGCAACACCGCGTTCATCAACATCCTCAACGTGCCCAAGACGACCGGGGTCTCGCCGCTGCCGTTGGCGTACGTGGAGTACGACCCCGACACCGGCGCCCCGCTGCGCGACGAGAACGGCCGGGTGCGCCGCGTGCCTCCCGGGCAGCCGGGCCTACTGCTCAGCCCGGTCAACAGACTGCAGCCCTACGACGGCTACACCGATCCGGCCGCCAGCGAAAAGAAGTTGGTACGCAACGCTTTCCGCAAGGGCGACTGCTGGTTCAACACCGGCGACGTGATGCGCCCGCAGGGCATGGGTCACGCCGCGTTCGTCGACCGGCTCGGCGACACGTTCCGGTGGAAGGGCGAAAACGTCGCCACCACCCAGGTCGAGGCGGCGCTGGCGGCCGATGAGTCCGTCGAGGAATGCGCGGTCTACGGAGTCGAAATTCCGCGCACCGGCGGCCGGGCCGGAATGGCGGCGGTCAAGCTCCGCGACGGCGCCGAGTTCGACGGCAAGGCGCTCGCGCGCACGGTGTACGACCGGCTGCCGGTCTACGCGTTACCGCTGTTCGTGCGGGTAGTGGAGTCGATGGAACACACCACGACATTCAAGAGCCGCAAGGTCGACTTGCGTGAACAGGCTTATGGCCCCGGCATCGAGGATCCGCTCTACGTGTTGGCCAGCCGCGACGAGGGCTACGTGCCGTTCTATCCCGAATACCCCGACGAGGTCGCGGCCGGTAAGCGACCGCAGGCGTAAGCCTGGGGGAGCGCGCCGGCCCAGAAACAGAAGCCGGTAAGCGACCGCAGGCGTAAGCCTGGGGGAGCGCGCCGGCGTCGGTGGCATCGCGACTGCGGCGACGCCGTGCATCTGGCGCTCCCAGTAGCCGTGGGCCCAGTCTCGATTACTCAAAAGCCGGGCGACGCGGCCACCCCCGCGACCAGGCACCATAGACAAGTGCAGTCAACGCTTTGTGGGCGCCCGGTGGCCGCTGATCGCGCGCTGATCATGGCGATCGTCAACCGCACCCCGGATTCGTTTTACGACCGGGGCGCCACATTCAGCGACGACGCGGCCAAGGCGGCTGTGCATCAAGCGGTCGCCGACGGCGCCGACGTGATCGATATCGGCGGCGTCAAAGCCGCTCCCGGCGACAACGTCGACGCCACGACCGAAGCCGCCCGCGTAGTGCCGCTCATCGAATGGCTGCGTAGCACTTATCCGGACCAGCTGATCAGCGTCGACACCTGGCGCTCGTCGGTAGCCCGGCAGGCCTGCAGGGCGGGCGCGGACCTGATCAACGACACCTGGGGCGGCGTCGACCCCGAGCTGCCGAAGGTCGCCGCCGAGTTCGGCGCCGGTCTGGTCTGCTCACACACCGGTGGTGCGGCCCCGCGTACTCGGCCGTTCCGAGTGAGCTACGGGACCACGACTCGCGGCGTGGTCGACGACGTGATTCGGGAACTGACCGCCGCGGCCGAACGCGCGGTCGCAGCCGGAGTGGCCCGCGACCGGATACTGGTCGACCCGACCCACGACTTCGGCAAGAACACCTTCCACGGGCTAGCGTTATTGCGCCACGTAGACGAGCTTGTCAACACCGGATGGCCCGTCTTGATGGCACTGAGCAACAAAGACTTCGTCGGGGAGACACTCGGCGTGGAGCTCACCGAGCGGCTGGAGGGGACACTGGCAGCCACTGCGCTCGCGGCCGCTGCTGGCGCCCGGATGTTTCGTGTGCATCAGGTGGCCCCGACGCGCCGCGTGCTGGAGATGGTGGCCTCCATCTACGGCACACGTCCGCCGACCCGCACGGTGAGAGGACTTGCTTGACGTCCTCCCTGGACTGAAGTCCGGGGATTCCAACCCGGTCCTACCCGCCTAGTCAGCAGGAGAGCAGAGTTGAGGTTCACAGTTCATAGACCGCCCTGCGGCGAGGTCTCCCTGTGCTGCTACCGCCCGTCCGGCGGCGATGTTACGGGCAGCGTTCACATCGGCGTTGCACGATCCCATGCCGCAGGCGACGCAGGCGAAGACCGCTTGGCTCTTGCGGTTTTCGGTTGCGACGTGCCCGCAGACCGAGCATCGTTGCGACGTGTACGCAGCCGGAACCCGCTCGACTCGGCCAGCAGCTTTGCGGTCGAGCCGGGCAACCAGCCGGCCCCACGCTTGATGACTGATCGCGCGGTTGAGGCCCCGTTTTTGTGCGACATGAACACCCGGTTGGTGAACCGTGCCGCGCGCAGATCGGGTCATCGCCCGCACGTCGAGGTCCTCCACTCGAACAGTGTCGAATCGGCGCGCAAGATCGGTGGTGGTCTTTTCCACCCAATCGCGTCGTCGATCCGCTTCGCGGGCTTTAAGCTTCGCGATCGCCAGCTTTGTGCGCTGTCGGCGGTTGGAGCCACGGTTGGCGCGCGCGAGGCGTTGCTGCAGGCGACGCAACCGGTTGCGCTCACCAGGGGTGAGGCGAGGGGTGTGCAGCAGCTCGCCGGTGGACAGTGCCGCCGACACCGCCACCCCGCGATCCACGCCGACCACGCTGCCATCGCCCGGCCCCGGGATCGGGTCAGGGATGTCGGCGAACGCGACATGCCAGCGCCCGGCTCGATCCAAAGTGATGCGGTAGGACTTCACGCCCGCGGGCACCGGGCGAGTGCAGCGGAATCGGACCCACCCGACCTTGGGCACCCATACCCGCCCATAGCGACGGTTGAGCTTTTCGACGTGTCGCGGCTTGACCCCGACTTGTCGGAAGCCTTCATGCACGCCGGCCTTGCGCCACGACGGGCGACGGTGGGTACCGGCGAAGAAGTTGCGCATGGCCTGTGCGAAATCCCGCAGCGCCTGCTGTTGCACTGTCTGCGACCCGACCGCCAACCAGTCGTATTCGGCGCGGACCTCGGTCAACTGCGCCGACTGCTCCTTGTAACCCGGTGCGTGACGCCCTGGCTGCCACATCTGCTGTTGCTCTACGGCCAGGTTCCATACGAACCGCGCATGCCGGCAATGCTCCGCCAATACCGACCGCTGTGCTGGCGTCGGCAACAATCGGAACCGCGACATGCCTGCAATGTAGCGACGGCTACCGACACCGATGGGGATTGCACGCCAGTGCATGTCGGGGACGTTTCTCCGCGGCATAACAACCGCGGGTTTCCGCCGAAGGAGTTCAGATGACGGCATCAGAGCTGGTCGATCTCGTCAGCGATGGGGTTCTCACTGCCCGGCCGGGAGACGCCTGGCTGTCGGACCGCAGCTGGAACCGTCCCAGCTGGACGATTGCCGAGCTGGAGGCGGCGAAGGCCGACCGGACGATCTCGGTGGTACTGCCGGCCCTCAACGAGGAAGAGACCATCGAATCGGTCATCGACAGCATCTCGCCGCTGGTCGGTGGGCTCGTCGATGAGCTGATCGTGCTGGATTCCGGCTCCACCGACGACACCGAGATCCGCGCCATCGCCGCCGGCGCCCGCGTCGTCACCCGCGAACAGGCCCTGCCGGAGGTCCCAACTCGGCCGGGCAAGGGGGAGGTGTTGTGGCGTTCGCTCGCGGCCACTGGCGGTGACATCGTGGTGTTCGTCGACTCCGACTTGATCGACCCGGACCCCATGTTCGTGCCCTGGCTGGTCGGCCCGTTGCTAACAAGCGACGGCATCCACCTCGTCAAGAGCTTCTACCGGCGACCCCTCAATGTCAGCGGCAGCGAAGTGGCTACCGGGGGCGGTCGGGTGACTGAACTGGTGGCGCGTCCGCTGCTGGCGGCGCTGCGGCCCGAATTGGGTTGCGTGCTGCAGCCGCTGGGCGGCGAGTACGCGGCCAGCCGGGAGCTGCTGACGTCGCTGCCCTTCGCGCCGGGCTACGGCGTCGAGATCGGCTTATTGGTCGACACCTACGACCGGCTCGGCCTGGACGCCATCGCCCAGGTCAACCTGGGTGTGCGGGCACACCGCAACCGGTCGCTGGCCGAGCTGGGCGCAATGAGCCGTCAGGTCATCGCGACGCTGTTGTCGCGCTGCGGCATCCCCGACTCGGGTGTCGGGCTCACCCAGTTCTTCGCCGACGGCGACGGCTATACGCCCCGTACCTGGCCGGTGTCGTTGGCCGACCGCCCGCCGATGAACGCACAGCGCCCACGCTGAGTGTCGGGGCCACGCGGCGTGGGATAAGGCAGGATCGGTGACGTGGCGTTGGTGTTGCTCTATCTGGTCGTTTTGATCCTCTTGGCGCTACTGCTGTTCGGCGTAGCCAGCCTGGTGTTCGGCCGCGGTGAGCAGCTGCCCCCGCTGCCTCGGGCGACCACCGCAACCGCGTTGCCCGTCTCGGGTGTTACCCGCGCTGACGTCGACGCGGTGAAGTTCACCCAGGTGCTGCGCGGGTACAAGACCAGCGAGGTGGACTGGGTGCTGGACCGGCTCGGGCAGGAGATCGACTTGCTGCGCGGTCAGCTTTCCGCACGCGACGCCTTGGGCGCCGAGGCCGACGACGATGACAGCCGCAAGGACGCTTCAGCCCAACAGGACCGCGGGTGAGTGCGCCCACCGATGACGGGCTGGTTCGTTGCGGCTGGGCCACCGCACCGTTGGCCACCGACCTGTACCGCGACTACCACGATCGAGAGTGGGGCCGACCGGTGCACGACGGGGTGGCGTTGTTCGAGCGGATGAGCCTTGAGGCCTTCCAAAGCGGGCTTTCGTGGTTGATCATCCTGCGCAAGCGTGAGAACTTTCGACGGGCCTTCGCGCGCTTCGACATCGAGACGGTCGCCGGCTACACCGACGACGACGTGGCGCGGCTGATGGCTGACGACGGAATCGTCCGCAACCGGGCCAAAATCGAAGCGACCATCGCCAACGCGCGTGCGGCCGCCGACTTGGGATCCGCCGATGACCTGTCGGAATTGCTGTGGTCGTTCGCGCCCCCACCGCGGCCGCGGCCCATCGATGCGTCGCAAATCCCTTCAGCCACTTCGGAGTCCACCGCGATGGCACGGGAATTGAAACGGCGCGGATTTCGGTTCGTCGGACCAACCACGGCCTATGCCTTGATGCAGGCCACCGGGATGGTCGACGACCACCTCAGCACCTGCTGGGTGCCGTCGACCGCCCAGTAGGATCCTCCAGAACCGGGTCTTGTACACCCTGTTCGTTCCGATAGGGAACAATAGGGGGGTGAATTGGCAGTTCAATGCTGGGTATCGGGCGTACCCGGCCTGGACCAGGTCCGTGACGACGGGCCGGCTCGAACCTGGAGGGAGTACTCGATGGCGGCGATGAAGCCCCGGACCGGAGACGGTCCTCTGGAAGCGACCAAGGAGGGGCGCGGCATCGTGATGCGGGTACCACTAGAGGGCGGTGGTCGACTCGTCGTCGAACTCACGCCCGACGAAGCCGCCGCTCTGGGTGACGAACTCAAGGGCGTCACCAGCTAACCGGGTTCAGCCAAACCCACCCGGCGTCCGGCGAGCGGTTGTTGCTAGGCGCACACTTTCCGGTAGATATCCAATGTCTGTTCAGCGATGTGCGCCCAGGAGAATTCGTCGATGCACCGCTGGCGTCCGGCCCGGCCGTAGCGCTCTGCCTTCTCAGGATCATCCACCAGAGCGTTGACCGCCTCAGCCAAGCCGGCTTCATAGCGGGCCGGATCGGCGGGGTCGTAGTGCACTAGCGAGCCGGTAACTCCGTCGGCGACGACCTCAGGTATGCCGCCGACGTCGGAGGCCACCACCGCGGTCGCGCAGGCCATCGCTTCCAGGTTGACGATCCCCAGCGGTTCATAGACCGACGGGCACACGAAAACAATTGCAGCTGAAAGTATTTCGCGTATCTCCCCGATAGGGAGCATGTCGCGGACCCAGAACACCCCGGTGCGTGTGCGGGCCAAGTCGGTTACCGCCGCGGACACTTCGGCTGCGATCTCCGGAGTGTCCGGGGCGCCGGCGCACAGCACCAGCTGCAGCTCAGGATTGAACCGGTGCGCCGCCGCCACCAAGTGTGCAACGCCTTTCTGCCGGGTAATGCGGCCCACGAACGCCACAATGGGCCGGGTGCGGTCGACGCCGAGTTGGGCGAGCACCGACTCGTCGGCTTGCGGCTCGGTCGGATACCACACGTCGGTGTCAATCCCGTTCCGCACCACGTGCACTCGGCTGGGATCCAACGCGGAATAGAGCCGCAGCACGTCGTCACGCATGCCCGAGCTGACCGCGATGACGGCGTCGGCAGCGTTCAATGCGGTGTCCTCTACCCACGACGACAGCCGGTAGCCCCCGCCGAGTTGCTCGGCCTTCCATGGCCGCAGCGGCTCAAGTGAATGAGCGGTCACCACATGGGGGATGTCGTAGAGCAGCGCGGCCAAATGCCCGCCCAGCCCGGCGTACCAGGTGTGCGAATGCACGACGTCGGCACCCGCTGCCGCATTGGCCATCACCAGATCGGTTGACAACGTCGACAGCGCCGGGTTGGCGCCGCGCAGCCGCGGGTCGGGCTGATGCGCGAACGCCGCCGCGCGGGGAGCGCCCATGCAGTGCACGTCGACCTCGCACAGGCGGCGCAATTGCGCCACCAGCTCGGTGACGTGCACTCCTGCGCCGCCGTATACCTCAGGTGGGTACTCCCGGGTCATCATTGCCACCCGCATACTCGGCACGCTAGCCCGGCGACGACGAGGGCCGCCAGCGACCCGAGCAGGAGCCGGGCCATCGAATCCAGTCGGCGACGACGAGGCCCGCCAGCGGCCCGAGGAGGAGCCGGGCCATCGAACCCCGTCGTTGTGGTTTGCCTTTGTGGCTGGGCGGCAATCCCTACGCCGAACTGAGTCAAATACCTTGACGGACAGTCCGTCAACGCGGGCAATCAAGCGATTGCGCTGGCAGGGGCTCAGGGCGGCCGATAGGTTTAAGCCATGAGGGAAGCGCCAGACGTGCTGGGCATCGTCCTGGCCGGGGGGGAGGGCAAGCGGCTCTACCCGTTAACCGCGGACAGGGCAAAGCCCGCGGTTCCCTTCGGCGGCGCTTATCGGCTCATCGACTTCGTGCTGTCCAATCTCGTCAACGCCCGGTATCTCAGGATCTGCGTTCTCACCCAGTACAAGTCGCACTCGCTTGACCGCCACATTTCGCAGAACTGGCGATTGAGCGGCTTGGCCGGTGAATACATCACTCCGGTGCCGGCCCAGCAGCGGCTCGGACCGCGCTGGTATACCGGCTCCGCTGACGCCATCTATCAGTCGATGAACCTCATCTACGACGAGGACCCCGATTACATAGTGGTTTTCGGCGCCGACCACGTGTATCGGATGGATCCCGAGCAGATGGTCCAGTTTCACATCGACAGCGGGGCAGGCGCGACGGTGGCCGGTATCCGGGTGCCCCGCGCGGAGGCCAGTGCGTTCGGTTGCTTAGACGCCGACGACTCCGGCCGAATCCGCAGCTTTGTGGAGAAGCCGGCCGAACCGCCGGGCACGCCCGACGACCCGGAGTCCACCTTCGTGTCGATGGGCAACTACATCTTCACCACGAAGGTGCTCATCGACGCGATCCGCGCCGATGCCGAGGACGACCACTCCGATCACGACATGGGCGGCGACATCATCCCCCGTCTGGTGGCCGACGGATTGGCTGCGGTCTACGACTTTTCCGACAACGAGGTGCCGGGCGCCACCGACCGCGATCGCGGCTACTGGCGTGACGTGGGAACGCTGGACGCGTTCTACGACGCGCACATGGATCTGGTGTCGGTGCATCCGGTGTTCAATCTCTACAACAAGCGCTGGCCGATCCGCGGTGCGACGGAAAACCTGGCACCGGCGAAGTTCGTCAACGGCGGCTCCGCGCAGGAGTCGGTGGTCGGTGCGGGCAGCATCATCTCCGCGGCATCAGTGCGCAATTCGGTCCTCTCGTCGAACGTCGTCGTGGATGACGGCGCGATCGTCGAAGGCAGCGTGATCATGCCCGGCACCCGGGTGGGCCGCGGCGCGGTCGTGCGTCACGCGATCCTGGACAAGAACGTCGTCGTTGGGCCCGGCGAGATGGTTGGCGTCGACTTGGAGAAGGACCGGGAACGGTTCGCGATCAGCGCCGGCGGCGTGGTTGCCGTCGGCAAAGGGGTGTGGATTTAGCGGCGGTGACGGCGTCGTCACCACACGTACGGAACCAACCGGTAGTGCACGTCCTGCATGTATTCGCCGTATCCGGCTAATTCTTGGGTGAGCAATCTTTCTTCGTCACGGATACGAAGCGCCAGCACAATCGAACCCAAAATTACGAAGACGAGTCCCCAATAGGACCCGAGCGCCAGCGGGATGCCCAGCATCATGAGGACGTTCCCGGTGTACATGGGATGCCGTACCAACCCATACAGACCGGTGGACACCAGCTTCTGGTCCGCCTCGACCTGCACCGTCGCGGCGGCATAGCTGTTTTGGAAGACCACCAGCATGGCAACGCCAAGCCCGGCCGCTACCAGGATGTCGCCGACCACCGAGATTGTCGCCGGTACCGACGACCAGCCAAACCGATGGTCGAGGACGCTGACCACGACCATGGCGAACAGCGAGAAGAACGAGAACGCGATAATGAGCTTCTGCAGCGTTCGCGGTTCGGCCATCGGCCCTCCACGCATCCGTCGTTGGAGTGCAGCAGGGTTCGTACGTAGCAGGTAGACGCTCGGGCTCCACGTCGAGACGACAAACACGACGATAAAAAGCCATGCCTGCCAGTAATCGAACGTTCCGGCCGGCACAAACAGTAGCAATCCGAGTACGAGGAGCCCAACGACGGCGAATGCGACTAGTTTTGCAACGATTTTCACCGGTCCTCCGTTTGCCGACTAATAGCGCAGATTCCGTCGCCGGAAAGTCGCCACTCCCAACACAATCAGCGCCGCATCGATCAGCAGCAACCACAACAGCGGAACCGCCGTGAAGTTACCGCCGGAGCCGACCCGAGGGATATGGGCGAACGGTTCGAGGTCCAGCACCCACTGCGGGGCGCCCGACAGCGAACCGATCAGATAGATGGCGACGAAGCCGACCAGCACGCCCCAGGCGACCGTGGTGAACCGCGGCATCAGCCCGAACAAGGCCGCCGTAACGGCCGCGAGCAGCCACACGGCGGGCAGCTGTACCGCCGCAGTGCCGACGACCGTGGCCAGTTTGCCCGCGACGTCACCGGCCGCGACGCCGTAGCTAAGGCCGGCTGTCACCCCGCCAAGCAGCATCGCAGCTGCCGGCGCGCCCATAGCTATCGTCAAATGAGTTGCAGCCCAACGGATTCGACCAACACCGCCAGCCAATATCGTTTCGGCCCGTGTGGTGGCCTCCTCCTGGTGTAGGCGCAGGCTCAGCGATACCGCGAACGCGGCCGCCGCCATCCCCAGCATGCTGAACGCCACCGCGAGGAAAGCCTGCTCAACTGCGCCGGTGCCGCCCATCCGCACGACGATGTCGCGGGCAGCCGAGCTGCCGATCTCCTCGCCGATGCCGTGCACGATGCTGCCGATCAGCACGCCGTAAAGACACAGCCCGACGGTCCAGATCAGCACACCACCGCGGTCCAGCCGCCATGCCAGGCCTGCCGCGCCCCGCAGCGACCAGCCGGCCTTCTCTGGTCCGGAACGTTCGGCGATCAATCCCGCGCCGACGTCGCGTCGCGCCAACAGCAGGTAGGCCGCGACGGTAAGCGCGACGGTCGTCAACACATGCAGTGAAAGCACCCACCAGCGGTCCCCGGCATACGGGCGCACCTGCAACGACCAGCCCAGCGGTGACAGCCACGAAAGGGCACCCGAGCCGGCGTCACCGACGGCGCGCAGGGAAAACGCGACCGCCAGCACTGAGAAGGCCGCGCTGCGGGTGAAACGGGCGCTGGGCGACAGTTGCGCCGCCAGCGCGGCTACCGCGGTGAACACCAGACCGGATGCGGCCAGCGCCGCGCCGAAGGCAAGCGATCCGCCGGAGGGAACGTCGGTGCTCAGCAGTCCGGCGGCACCGATGACACCGGTGGCAATCGACGCCCCGCACGACAACAGCAAGGCAGCCGTCAAACTGGCGTATCGGCCGACCGACGTCGAGTCGAGCAACTCCGCACGGCCGGTCTCTTCGTCGGCGCGGGTATGGCGAATCACCGTGAGGATCACCGCGATAGCGATGAGCAAGTGGAACATCCCGGCTTTCCAGATCCCGACGGCGCCGAGGTTGTCCGCATAGATCTGCCCGTAGAGCGCCCGCTGCGCCGGGCTTGCCATGATCGAGGCCGCAAAAGCAGCCCGGGCAGCCTGGTCCGGATACACCTTCTCGATGCTGCCGACGTAGACGGTGGCCAGCGGCACCGACAGCAGCAGCACCCACAGCGGCAGCACGATGCGGTCGCGGCGCAGGTATAGCCGCAGCAGGCCAAGCGTTCCGGAAAAGTTCGATTTCCGCGCCGGCGGCGCGTGGTGAGCTGGTCGGTGCGGTCGGTCCAGCGTGGCTGTGCTCATTGGCGCCCCTTCTCCATCCCTGCTACGCCGGTATCAAGGTCGTTGGCGCGGCTCATGCCGATACCTCTTGCCTGCTGCGGTCCCGTTGACCGTCGACGCCGTAGTGGCGCAGGAAGATTTCCTCCAGGGTCGGCGGCTGACTGACCAGGCTGCGCACACCGGCATCGCCGAGAACCCGAATCACCTCGCCGAGGCTTTCGCTGTCGACGTGGGCACGCACGGTTTTTCCTTCGACGCTGACGTTTTCCACACCTTTGATTCGCGTGAGATCGCCCGGATCGCCGATCATTTCGGCCTTGATCGAGGTTCGGCTGAGATGGCGCATGTCGTCCAGGGAACCGCTCTCGACGGTCTTGCCGGCCCGGATGATGGTCACTCGATCGCAAACCGCCTCGGTTTCGGCCAGGATGTGGCTTGACAGCAGTGTGGTCACGCCGCGAACGCGTGCTTCGCGAACGCACTCTTGAAAGACGTGCTCCATCAACGGGTCTAGGCCACTGCTGGGCTCGTCGAGCAGCAGGAGTCGTGCGTGCGAGGAGAACGCGGATATCAGCGAGACCTTTTGGCGATTGCCCTTCGAATAGGTGCGGGCCTTCTTGCGTGGGTCGAGGTCGAAGCGTTCGATCAATTCCGCACGCCGCTTCTCATCGATGCCGCCGCGCATGCGGGCCAGCAAGTCGATTGTCTCACCGCCGGTGAGATTCGGCCACAAGGTCACATCGCCTGGCACATAGGCGATCTGGCGATGTAACTCCACGGCGTCGGTCCATGGGTCGCCGCCCAACAGGCGGGCTGTGCCTCCGTCGGCTTTCACGACACCGAGCAAAATGCGGATGGTCGTCGACTTGCCCGCCCCGTTGGGGCCGAGGAAGCCATGCACCTCGCCTTCGCGCACTGTGAGGTCCAATCCGTCCAGCGCCCGGACTGCGCCGAAGTTCTTTGTCAGTCCACGAATCTCGATAGCAGCCTGGGGGTTGTCATTCGGCATGGGCTTCTCCTTGGTCGGCTTGTGCTTCGGCTTGGGCCAGGAATGCGTCGTACATGGTCCGGTCCGCCATTAGGCCTTCGGAGTAGACCTCGAGGGCTGGCAGCACCATGTCGCGTGCGTAGTCGCGCAGCACCGCCCCCAGATCCGTCGGCGTTTCGTGCATCTGGAGATAGAGCAGAAAGCCGCCGCCGCCGGTGATCGCGAGATACTTTGCTCTGGCCTTGGGGTCGCGGCTGGGCTTGAGCGTGCCGGATCTGACGCCTTCGTCGAGATACTCCTCGGCGTTGTCGATCATCCTGCGCCACAGCACTTTTGCCAGGTCTCCGCCGGATTGCATGCTGCGCACAAGGTAGGCCATCAGCGGGGCGTAGGACTCGATCTCGGACATCTGGGCGAACCAGGTGGCGGGATCGTTGGACCGCATCGCTTCGGACTTTTCGCTGCGAATCTCCTCGGCGACGTAGTCGTCGCAGGCTTTGCGCAAGCCTTCCTTGGAGCCAAAGTGGTGGATTACCAGCGCGGCGCTGACCCCTGCCGCTTCGGCGATCCTCCGGAGTCCGACGTCGAAGCCATGCTCGCCGAACTGCTCGATGGCCGCATCGCGAATCCGAGCGGCCGCGGTCAGATCGGCTGAACGCATGTTCAGTAGACTAAACATGCGTTCAGCCACCGGTCAAGGGTGGCATGCGTTAGAGATCCGTAAAGACTCAGTCGCGGACGGCGGCCAGCAGTCCGTCGCCGAGCGGTACCAATGCGGGAGTCAGGCGTTCGTTTTCGGCGATGAGCCGCGCCGCCTCGCGCACCGCTGCCACCTCCGCGTCATGAGCGGCAGGGTCGTTCGCCCGCCCGCCCAGCGCCGCCCGGTGCATCACGACAACACCACCCGAACGGAGCAGCCGAACGCCCTCGACAACGTAATCCGGCTGGTCGAGGGGATCGGCGTCGATGAACACCAGGTCGTAGGACTCGTCGGCAAGCCGGGTGAGTACGTCTTGAGCCCGCCCGCTGATCAGCCGGGTGCGCGACGGCGCGACGCCGGCCTCAGCGAAGGCCTGTTTGGCGATCCGCAGGTACTCCGGCTCGATGTCGATGGTGGTCAAGACGCCGTCGTCGCGCATGCCCGACAGCAGCCACAGGCCGCTTACCCCGGCACCGGTGCCCACCTCCACGACGCTCTTGCCGCCGCTGAGCTTGACCAGCAGGCTCAGCAGCGCACCGACCGCCGGCGTCACGGCGCTGGCCCCAATTTCCACCGCACGGTCGCGGGCCGCCGCCAGGATGGCATCCTCAGAGATAGAGCCCTCGGCGTGCGCCAACAGCGATTCGGCCCGGCTGGTCGCGGCTGCCTGGCCGGAAGTGTGGTTGATGGTGGCCATGCCCGCAGCGTAGGTGCTATCGGGGTCGCTCCCGGGCAGGCGCGCCCGGTGCCACGGTGGCGACACGCCCGGAGCATGGCGAGTGTTCAAGGTCACAGCGTTGGGAATAACCGCAGTACGTGAGGTGACCGGCGCTGTTTCTCAGTGAAAGCTCAGTTTGCTCATATACCTGCCACACCCCGATGCGCGACGGTGTCTGCATGCAACGCCGGGAACGCTGGTTGGGGAATATGCCCGAGCCCCCTAGCGTTGCGGGCGATGACGAACTGCCGACGCTTGACGGCAGTCTCAATCCGGAGGATTTCATCATCACCACGTTGATCAGCCCGGCGAGCATGTCGCATCCCGAGCGGTATCGCGACGCCGACTGGGTGGAAGTGTCCGACGAGCCTTACGGCACCGCAGTTTTCGACGCGACCGGAGACAAGGCGACGATGCCGTCGTGGGACGAGCTGGTGCGCCAGCATGCCGACCGGGTGTACCGGCTGGCCTACCGGCTGTCCGGCAACCAGCACGACGCGGAAGACCTTACCCAGGAAACCTTTATCCGCGTCTTCCGTTCGGTGCAGAACTATCAACCGGGCACCTTCGAAGGCTGGTTGCACCGCATTACCACGAACCTGTTTTTGGACATGGTGCGTCGGCGTGGCCGCATCCGGATGGAGGCCTTGCCCGAGGACTACGACCGGGTGCCTGCCGACGAACCCAACCCCGAGCAGGTCTACCACGATGCGCGGCTGGCGCCTGACCTGCAGGCCGCGCTGGATTCACTGCCGCCGGAGTTTCGCGCTGCGGTGGTGTTGTGTGACATCGAAGGTCTGTCCTACGAGGAGATCGGCGCCACTTTGGGTGTCAAACTCGGCACCGTGCGTAGCCGCATCCACCGGGGTCGCCAGGCGCTGCGCGACTACCTGGCGGCCCATCCCGAGCATGACGGGCGCGCAACAGACGACGCCGCCGAAAAGTCGGCGTAGTGCGCGCCGGCGGTTCGTCGGCTGTTCCCGGGTGTCCTGCGGAGGGTCGCGCGCTACATTCAAAGTAGTGCCGCCCAGGTCAATGCAACATCGAGAGGAGCCGGTGATGGCCGATCGGGGACAGGTGTTCCGCCGAGCGTTCTCCTGGCTGCCTTCGCAGTTCGCCTCCCAAAGCAACCTGCCCGTGGGCGCGCCGCGTCAGTTCGGCTCTACCGAGCACCTGTCCACCGAGGCCATCGCGGCGTTTGTCGACGGTGAATTGCGGATGAATGCGCATCTACGCGCCGCGCATCACCTGTCGCTGTGCCCGCAGTGTGCCGCCGAAGTGGAGGATCAAAGCCGGGCACGCGCGGCACTGCGCGACTCCCGTCCGATCCAAATCCCCAGCACGCTGCTCGGGATGCTGTCGCAGATCCCATACTCGCGGCTGGACGATGCCGCCTGGGCTGACGACGATGCCGCAGGACCCGACCTGTCCGACCAGCTGGCCGATGGCGGCGCGCATGACCGGCGCAAACGCCGGTAGGGTGGACAAGCCGGCGCGCAACGCCGTGCACGTGCCGACACGCGCGTTCTCTCGAGCGCCTAGAAGAGGTTGACGTGAGCTCCGACCAGGACTACCACGGCGCCCATCGGCTGGCGCCGCGCCCCATTTCCCGGCCACCGGTCGATCCGGCCTCGAGCCAGGCGTTCGGCCGCCCCGCGGGAGTGCAGGGCTCGTTCGTGGCAGAAGGTGTGCGCCCGCAGAAGTACCGGAACCAAGCCGAGTTCGTCCCGCATGAGCAGCCGGCCGACCCGGTGCTGGCCGAAGCCTTCGGCCGCCCGTTTCCCGAGGCCGAGTCGCTCCAGCGTCACCCGGCCGATGCCGGCGCTCTCGATGGCGACAAAGGCAAAGACGCGGCGGACCAAGCCGAAGACCCCTGGCGCGACCCCGCAGCGGCCGCCGCGCTGGGCACGCCGGCGTTGGCGCCACCGGCTCCCCAAACCCGGTTCGGCTACGGCGACAAGCTCGGTGTGCGCGATGTGCTGTTCGGCGGAAAGGTGTCCTACCGCGCGCTGATCGTCCTGGGCGTAGTCGCGCTGCTGATCGGACTGCTCGGCGGATGGGTCGGCCGCAAGACAGCCGAGGTGGCCGAGGCTTTCACCACCTCCAAGGTGACGCTCTCCACCAACGGCAACGCCGAAGAGCCAGCCGGCCGGTTCGCCAAGGTGGCCGCCTCGACCGCCGACTCAGTCGTGACCGTACAGTCGGTCAGCGACCAGGAGGGCACCCAGGGCTCGGGAGTCGTCATCGACGGTCGCGGCTACATCGTCACCAACAACCACGTCATCTCCGATGCGGCGAACAATCCGAGCCAGTACAAGACGACGGTGGTGTTCAACGACGGCAAAGAAGTGCCGGCCAATCTGGTCGGCCGTGACCCCAAGACCGACCTGGCCGTGCTCAAGGTGGACAACGTCAACAATCTGACGGTCGCCCGCCTCGGCGATTCGGACAAGGTCCGCGTCGGCGACGAGGTGCTGGCGGCCGGCGCGCCGCTGGGCCTGCGCAGCACCGTCACCCACGGGATCGTCAGCGCCGTACACCGCCCGGTTCCGCTGTCCGGTGAAGGCTCGGACACCGACACCGTGATCGACGCGGTGCAGACCGACGCCTCCATCAACCACGGCAACTCCGGTGGCCCGCTGATCGACATGGACTCCCAAGTGATCGGCATCAATACCGCCGGCAAGTCGCTGTCCGACAGCGCCAGCGGGCTGGGCTTCGCGATCCCGGTCAACGAGACCAAGGTGGTCGCGCAGGCCCTGATCCGGGACGGCAAGATCGTGCACCCGACGCTGGGGGTCAGTGCCCGCTCGGTGAGCAACGCGATCGCAAAGGGCGCCCAGGTGGCCAACGTGAAGGCGGGCAGCCCCGCTGAGAAGGGCGGCATCCTGGAAAACGACGTGGTGGTCAAGGTGGGCAACCGCAGCGTCGCTGACGCCGACGAGTTCGTCGTCGCCGTGCGTCAGCTGACGGTCGGGCAAGACGCGCCGATCGAGGTGGTCCGCGACGGTCGGCATGTCACTCTCACCGTCAAACCCGGCCCGGACACCAGTTAGGTGTTCGCCAACGTCGGCTGGGGGGAAATGCTCGTCCTGGTGATGGTCGGGCTGGTGATCCTTGGGCCTGAGCGGCTTCCGGGCGCGATCCGCTGGACAGCGAACGCACTGCGCCAGGCGCGCGACTACCTCAGCGACATGAGCAACCAGCTGCGCGAGGACATCGGACCGGAGTTCGACGATTTGCGCCAACCGCTGAGCGAATTGCAGAAACTCCGCGGTATGACGCCCCGCGCGGCGCTGACCAAGCACCTGCTCGACGGCGACGACTCGCTCTTCAGTGTTTTCGATCGGCCGTTGAGCAAGCAGGACGGCGTGCCGGCGGAGCCGGCGCCCCCCAGCGGAGCTCCGTCTTCTCGGCTATCGGATTCGGGCACCGAACGGTTTACCCCGTTCGACAGCGACGCGACCTAAATCCTTTAGTGCCGAGTGGGGTCGAGTCCCAGTGACATACCGGCAAGACCGCGGCGCCGGCTAGACAAGGCGTCGGCGACGCTGCGCAGTTCTTTGCCCACCGGTGAGTCGGGCGAGCTGAGCACGATCGGCACACCTGAGTCGCCGGCGGCGACCAGCGCGGGATCCAACGGGATTTGCCCCAGCAGCGGCACGTCGGCGCCGACCGCACGGGAAAGTCGCTCGGCGACCTGCGGGCCGCCGCCCTCACCGAACACTTGCAGTTTCGAGCCGTCGGGCAAGACCAGCCACGACATGTTTTCCACCACGCCGACGACGCGCTGGCGGGTCTGCAACGCAATGCTGCCGGCCCGCTCGGCCACCTCGGCGGCCGCCAGCTGCGGTGTGGTGACGACGAGAATTTCGGCGTTCGGGATCAACTGCGCCACCGAGATGGCGACATCGCCCGTGCCCGGCGGCAGGTCGAGCAGCAGCACGTCCAGATCGCCCCAGTACACATCGGCCAGGAACTGCTGCAATGCCCGGTGCAGCATCGGGCCGCGCCACGCCACCGGGGCGTTGCCCTGGGTAAACATCGCGATGGAGATCACCCTGACGTCGTGGGCGATGGGCGGCAGAATCATCGACTCGACCTGAGTAGGCCGATCGGTGGTGCCCATCATCCGCGGAATGGAATGACCGTGGATATCCGCGTCGAGCACCCCGACAGACAATCCGCGTGCAGCCATCGCGGCGGCCAGGTTGACCGTCACGGTGGACTTGCCGACTCCGCCCTTGCCGGACGCGACCGCGTATACCCGGGTCAGTGAGCCCGGCTGGGCGAACGGGATCACCGGTTCGCGGGCGTCGCCGCGCAATTGCTTGCGCAGCTCGGTGCGCTGCTCGTCGCTCATCACATCGAGGCTGACCTTCACCGCGCCGGTGCCGGGAACATCAGCGACGGCGTGGGCGACACGCTCACTGATTTCGGTCTTCTTCGGGCAGGCCGCCGTCGTCAGGTAGATCTCGACGTGCACCGCACGATCCGGTCCCACGTTGACACCTTTGACCATCCCCAGGTCGGTGATGGGGCGCCGCAATTCGGGATCGATCACCTTGGCCAGCGCCGCACGGATAGCGGCGGTCAGGTCGGTGGCGTCATCGTGGGTATCAGACATCACCGCCGAGTGTAGGCGGGCGACGATGCGGGCTGGTCAGTTGCCCGCAGCAGCTACCGGGGGCGGTCCAGCCGCGGTCGATGGCGCGGGGGCTGGCGCCGGCCCGGGCTGGGATCCTGTCGACGACGCGGGGGCGGCCGGGCTCTGGTGCTGGACGGCGGCCGGTGGTGCCGCCGGCGCGGCGCCTGGCTGTTGAGGTCCGGGGCCCGGTCGGGCCGGTTGCGGACCGGCGGCCGGAGCGCCCACTTGCGGGCCTGGCTGCGGCCCAGCGGGCGGCGCGGCCGGCGGAGCTGCCGGCATCCCGGGCGACATCGCGTCAGCTGGCGGCGGGGCCAGCCACGGTGGTATGCCCGCCGCCTGCTGCGGAGTGGGGTCTTGGCCGATGCAAATGACGGTGCAGGACGGCGCGCGGGTTGTCGGCGACTGCCACGGCCACATCGGTTGCTGCGCGGACGCGGTGGGCTGGCCGCTCAGATCGATCAGCGGCATCTGCGCCAGCGGGTCCATCGACGGCAGGCCATGGATGTTGATCGGCAAACCGGGCCCAAGCCCTTCCGGATTGTTCTCCAGGTGTATGTCGGCGATCGGCGGGGGAGCGCCGACGAGCGGCGGCAGGTCAACCGGCACGACGCCGGTGGCATACGCCGCTGCCCACCCCAACACGTTCTGGGCGTACGGCATCGAGTTGTTGTAGCGCAGGATCGCGCTCATCACCTGCGACGCGTCCCGCAAGTTGAGCCCACCGCTGCACAGGTATCGGGCAGCAGCCAGCGTGGAGTCGTACAGGTTCTGCGGGTCGGCCACGCCGTCGCCGTCGCCGTCGGACGCGTAGTGCGCCCAGGTCCCCGGCAGGAACTGCATGGGCCCCATCGCACGGGCGTAGGTCACCCGGCCCGCGACGCTGCTCTGAACGATGACCGCGTTGCCGGGCAGGGTGCCGTCCAGCGACGGGCCGTAAATGGGCCGAACCGCCGTGCCGTGGGCGTCGGTGGCGCCGCCGCCCGCATGCATGGACTCGATGCGTCCGATGCCGGCCAGCAGATTCCAGCTGACACCGCAGCCCGGATCCGACGCGGCCATGATCTGTTCGGCGTTGCGGTAAGCCGACAGTGCGATTTTCGGGATGCCCAGCACGCCAGGCGTATTCACCACGAACGCCGGCGGCGGAGCCGACAGGGTGCCGGCCGCGATGCGGAATCTGCTCGGCGGGTGCGCCACCGCGATGACGGTCGGGCGGGACAGATCGCCGGGGGCTGGGGCGACCGCCGCGACGGGGGTGATGGCGGCGCCTCGCACGGCGGGTGCGGGTCCCGGGAAACGGGGGGCCGCAGCGCCGACTGCTCCGGCGAACATCAACGGGGTGATCATCGCGACGCCGAACGCCGGCGTCCGCGTCACGCGGGCGAGCTGCTGCGGCAGGGACGTGACGGCAGTGGCGCTGATCGCCGGTGTGTGCGCTAGCCGCTCGCGCAGGGACGCGACGGCCGCTGCGGTTAACGCCGGTGTCCGTGCCAGCCGATCACGCAGGGAAGCAATCTGGGCTCTGCCAAATGCTGGTGTCCTCGCCAGGCGCACTACTCGTTGCCGTATGGCCGCGAAGGTCGGGCGTGCACCCGAACGTCCCCCTATGCGCACTCGACCGTCCTCAGTTGTGACTCAAACGTCCGTCAAAACCCAAAGGCATCGTGAACTAGGTCACCATACATAACTCTGGTGACTGCAGTGGCAACAATGGCGGAGTTGCCTGACGAGGACGCGGCGCCCGGGAACGAGCCGGTTTCAGCTGTGCCGCTTGGCGCGAACGTCGGCGCCGTCTGGCGCATGGACCGGCTTTTCCGGTTGCCGCTCCTCCAGAAGCTCGCGCAGGCTTTCCAATTCGTGGCGCAGGTACTCGCGGGTCTTTTGGACCTCGCCGATGGCCAGCCGCAGCGCCGCCAGCTCGCGAGCCAGGTACTCGGTGTCGGCCTTGGTCTGCGCGGCGCGGCGACGATCTTCTTCGAGTGCGACGCGGTCACGGTTCTCCTGACGGTTCTGGGCCAGCAGGATCAGCGGCGCCGCATACGCGGCCTGCGTGGAGAACGCCAGGTTGAGCAGGATGAACGGGTACGGGTCCCAGCGCAAACTGGCCGCGTAGGCGTTGATCACAATCCACGCGATCACCACCACGGTCTGCAGCAGCAGGTAGCGCCCGGTGCCGAAGAAGCGGGCGATCGACTCGGTGATCCGGCCGACCGCTTCGGGGTCGACCCGCGGCGTGAGCGCCGGTGAGGTGCGCGGGGTGTAGAGGCGCTGCCGTGGCGAGGGCTTGCTCACAACGCTCTCCCGACGCCGTCGAGCTCCGGTTCTTCGATGGCCTCACGCCAGTCGGGCGGTAACAGGTGGTCGAGCACATCGTCGACGGTCACCGCCCCGAGTAGGTGATTTTGGTCGTCCAGCACCGGCCCGCAGAGCAGGTTGTAGGCGGCGAAATAGCGCGTCAAGGGGGCCAGTGGCAGCTCCGGGGTCAGGGCGGGCAGATCGGCGTCGACGATTCCGCCGACCAGGGCGGCCGGTGGCTCACGCAGCAGCCGCTGCAGATGCACACAACCCAGGTAGCGGCCGGTCGGAGTGGCCGTTGGCGGGCGCGTGACGAAGACCAGGGAAGCCAGCGCCGGGGTGAGGTCGGGGTCGCGCACCCGGGCCAGGGCTTCGGCGACGGATGTGTCCGGTGTCAGCACGATCGGATCGGACGTCATCAAGCCGCCGGCGGTATTGGGGGAGTGTTTCAGCAGCCGTCGCACCGGGTCGGATTCGCCGGGATCCATGTGCCCCAAGAGCGTTTCGGCTTCGGCCGGATTCATGGTGCCCAGCACGTCCGCCGCGTCATCGGGCTCCATTTCCTCCAGCACATCGGCTGCGCGTTCGGTGCCCAGGTGCTTCAGCAGGTCCGCTTGGTCGTCCTCCGGGAGCTCTTGCAGGATGTCGGCCAGTCGGTCGTCGTCGAGGGCGTTGACCACCTCGTAGCGCCGCTTTGGCGGCAGTTCTCGGATGGCGTCCGCCACCTCCACCGGCCGCAAGCCCTCGAACTGTTGCAGCAGTTGCGCCACGGCCTGTCCCGGCATTGCCAGTGCCGACGGTGTCAGGCCAACGACGTTGTGCCAGTCGACGACATGGACCGCGCCACGCCGGCCTAGCCGCCGCGGAATCCGCACGGCCACCCGGCTGACCATCCAGTCGCGTGTTCGGATCTGCTCGATTCCAAGATCGGTGATCACGAGGTCGGTGTCGGCCAACTGAGGTAGGTCAGGGTCGTTGACCCGTACCCGGGTGTCGAGCACTTGGCCCAGCACCAGCACCTCGCCGGGCCGCTGCTGGAAGCGGCGCAGCGACACGTTTGCGGTGTTGAGGGTGACCCCGTGGGGCTCGATCGCCGCGACCCGCAGGATCGGCACGAAAATCCGGCGCCGCGTCACCAGTTCGACCACCAGCCCAAGGACGCGCGGTTGCTGGCGAACAATGCTGATGCTGATCACGACGTCGCGGACGCGCCCGAGAGATTCGCCGAGCGGGCCCAGTACCGGCATTTTCGCCAGCCGTGCCACGTAGACCCTGTTGACCGACGTCATGGTTGAAAGAGTAGGAGTGAGAGCGTGAACAACGCCTATCGACCCCGCCGGACCTGCCTGTCGGTGCCGGGCAGCAGCGACAAGATGATCGAGAAGGCCAAAGGCCTGCCCGCCGACGAGGTTTTCCTCGACCTCGAAGATGCCGTCGCACCGGAAGCGAAGGCCTCGGCGCGCACCCGGGTGGCCGCCGCGCTTGGCGAGCCGGGCTGGGCCGGGCAGCTGCGCGGTGTTCGGGTCAACGACTGGACGACGCCATGGACGCACGCCGACCTCATCGAGGTGGTCTCGGCCGTCGGCGCCGCACCCGGCGCCCGGCTCGACGTCGTGGTGTTGCCGAAGGTCTCCGACGCCGCGCATGTTCAGGCGCTCGATCTGCTGCTGACCCAGCTGGAAACGGTCCACGGACTGCCTGTCGGTGGCATCGGCATCGACGCGCAGATCGAAGACGCCCGTGGCCTGACGAATGTCAACGCCATCGCTGCTGTGCCGCGGGTGCAGGCGCTGGTCCTCGGCCCCGCCGACCTGATGGCCAGCCTCAACATGCGCACTCGCGTGGTCGGCGAACAACCTGAGGGCTACGACGTCGGAGACGCCTACCACCATGCGCTGATGACGATCCTGGTCGCCGCCCGCGCCCGCGGCGTCGCCGCGATCGACGGGCCTTACCTCAAGGTGCGCGATATCGAAGCGTTCCGCCGGGTCGCGGGCCGGTCGGCGGCGCTCGGCTACGACGGCAAATGGGTGTTGCATCCGGACCAGATCGCTGCGGGCAACGAGATTTTCAGTCCCCGCCAAGACGAATACGACCATGCCGAGTTGGTGCTGGAGGCCTACGAATGGCACACCTCGGCTGCCGGGGGCGCGCGCGGCGCGGTGATGCTCGGCGACGAGATGATCGACGAGGCCAGCCGCAAAATGGCACTGGTCATCGCGGCGAAAGGGCGCGCGGCGGGAATGCGGCGCCAGTCCGGTCCGTTCGTGCCGCCGACCGATGGCGAGCAGCGCGTTAACGCAGCGCGTAGATCGTGACGATCAAGCTCACCAGCAGGGTGGCTACGCCGACCACGATGCCGGCGACGGCCAGGCCGTAGCCCTCCTGGCGGGTCTGCTTGATCTGGTTGAGTGCCACCGCGCCCAACACGATGCCGACGATGGAACCGATCCCGCACAGCAACCCGATGAACGACGAAACTAGCGAGGCGATCGCCAGCGTGTTGGTCCCCGACTGCGATGGCGCTCCGTAGCCGCCCGGGTATTCCGGCCCCGGGTAGCCACCCGGATACGGCTGGCCGTAGCCGCCTGCCGAAGAGCCGTATTCCGGCGGCACCGGCGGGTACGACGGGCCGCCGTAGCCGGAGGCGTCCTGATATCCAGGGGGCGGACCGCCCGCCGGAGGATGACCGCCCGCCGGGGGATAACCGGCCTGCGGGTACCCGGGCGGCGGATAAGCCGGCGGTGGATACCCCGACGGCGTCGATCCCGGCTCGAACCCGGACGGTGGTGGCTCGTATCCCGAGTACGCCGGCTCGCCGGAAGCACCCCGATCAGACGGTGTGTGCCCGGCCGAGTGCGGCCTGTTGGCGTCGTCGTGCGCGTTCTCGCCGGAACCGCCGCCGGGAGTTGTCATGCGTCTCAACCTAGCCTATGAACTGGTGGCATGTGCGGTCATAACCGTGGGCACCAACGGCGGATTTGGCACGTTGGGCAAGATAACGACGCGGCGAACATGACGGCCCGCGCAGAGGAGAATGAGGATCGATGACCAGCCCCTTCCAGCCCGGACAGGTTCCCGGCGCGACATCCGGCAGCCCCGCCGCCAGTCGGCGTGGCGTGCCTGCCCTGCCGACCCCGCCGAAAGGCTGGCCGGTCGGGTCCTATCCCACGTATGCCGAGGCGCAGCGAGCCGTGGACTACCTGTCCGAGCAGGAATTCCCGGTCGAGCAGGTGACCATCGTCGGGGTCGACCTGATGCAAGTCGAACGCGTGACCGGCCGGCTGACCTGGCCCAAAGTGCTCGGCGGCGGCATGCTCACCGGCGCATGGCTGGGCCTGTTCATTGGCCTGGTCCTTGGCTTCTTCAGCCCCAACCCGTGGGCTGCGTTGGGCACCGGTTTGGTCGCCGGTGTCTTCTTCGGGTTGATCACTTCCGCTGTTCCTTACGCCATGGCCCGCGGCACAAGGGATTTCAGCTCGACAATGCAATTGGTGGCGGGCCGTTACGACGTGCTGTGCGATCCGCAAAACGCCGAACGGGCGCGAGATTTGCTGGCACGCCTGGCGATCTGACGCCTAACCTGCCTGTTGCCGTCGCGCCGAGCCCGCCGCAAGTGTTGCAAATCGCGCGTAGCTGGCTCTACGGTTCTGGCGCGGGATAGCGGGATAATCCCCGACGAAGAGAGGCGGGTTTGGTGGCAAGTCGTCGCGTACGCGCACGGCGGCTGTGCGCCGTGGCGTCGGCGGCACTGACCACGGCGTCGCTGCTGTTGGCCTGTGGGCGGGGCAGCGGCGGACTGGTGATCAGCCTCTACACGCCGGCCGACGACAGCGGCACCTACACCGCGATCGCCAAACGCTGCACCGACCAGGTCGGAGGGCGCTACTCCATCCAGCAGATCAGTTTGCCCAGATCGGCCGACGACCAGCGGCTGCAATTGGCCCGCAGGATCACCGGCAACGACCGCACGCTCGATGTGATGGGCCTCGACGTGGTGTGGACCGCGGAATTCGCCGAGGCGGGCTGGGCGCTACCGCTCTCCGACGACCCGGCCAAACTCGCCGAATCCGACGCGACCGCCGACACGTTGCCCGGTCCGCTCGCCACAGCTCGATGGCAGCACAAGCCCTACGCGGCACCGATCGCCACGAACACACAATTGCTTTGGTACCGAGCCGATTTGATGAACCAGCCACCGACGACGTGGGACGGCATGGTGGCCGAGGCGGCTCGGCTGCACGCGGAGGGCAAGCCCAGCTGGATCGCCGTGCAGGCCAAGCAGTATGAGGGACTCGTGGTCTGGTTCAACACCTTGCTGACCAGCGCCGGCGGTCAGGTGCTCTCCGACGACGGCAAGACCGTCACGCTGACCGACACGCCAGCGCACCGGGCCGCAACCGTCAAGGCGCTGCAGATCATGAAAGCGGTGGCGACCGCGCCCGGCGCCGACCCGTCGATCACGCAGACCGACGAGAGCACCGCGCGGCTGGCGCTCGAAGCCGGCAGGGCCGCTTTGGAAGTCAACTGGCCGTTCGTGCTGCCGTCGATGCTGGAGAACGCCGTGAAGGGCGGGGTGTCGTTCCTGCCGCTCAACCAAAACCCCGATTTAGCCGGAAGCATCAACGGCATCGGCATGTTCACGCCCACCGATCAGCAATACCGGGCCGCGTACGACACCAGCAAAAAGGTGTTCGGGTTCGCGCCGTATCCGGGCGTGCAGCCCGGTCAGCCGGCCAAGGTCACGATCGGCGGGCTCAACCTGGCGGTGGCCAAGACGACCCGCCACAAGGCGGAGGCATTCGAAGCCGTTCGCTGCCTGCGCAGCCTGCAGAACCAGAAGTATCTGTCGATCCGGGGCGGTCTTCCGGCGGTGCGCACCTCGCTGTATTCCGACCCGCAGTTCCAGGCGAAGTACCCGCAGTACGACATCATCCGCCAGCAACTCACCAGCGCGGCAGTTCGGCCCGCCACCCCGCTGTATCAGGCGGTCTCGACGCGGATCTCTTCGACGCTGGCTCCCATCACCGCCATCGACCCGGAACGCACGGCCGATGCGCTGACCGCGCAGGTGCAAAAGGCCATCGACGGCAAGGGGCTGATCCCATGACGGCAGCCGTCGCCGAACGCTCGGCTGCAGCACCCGGTACCGCCCCGACCGAATCCCGCAAATCCGAACGGCGGCTGGCGTTCCTTCTCATCGCTCCCGCGGTGATCTTGATGCTGGCGGTAACGGCGTATCCGGTCGGCTACGCCGTCTGGTTGAGCTTGCAGCGCTATAACTTCGCTACCCCTGCGTCCACCCGGTTCATCGGCCTGGCCAACTACCAAACCGTGCTGACCGACCGGCTGTGGTGGACCGCGTTCGTGGTGACGCTCGCGATCACGGTGATTTCGGTGGCGATCGAGTTCGTAGTGGGCCTGGCGTTGGCGCTGGTGATGCATCGCACCGTCTTCGGCAAGGGCGTGGTACGCACTGCCGTTCTGGTTCCGTACGGCATCGTCACCGTGGCAGCGTCCTACAGCTGGTACTACGCCTGGACACCGGGCACCGGGTATCTGGCCAACCTGTTGCCGCAAGGCAGTGCGCCGCTGACCCAACAGATTCCGTCGCTCGGCATCGTCATCCTCGCCGAGGTGTGGAAGACCACCCCGTTCATGGCGCTGCTGCTCCTGGCCGGGCTGGCATTGGTGCCCGAGGATCTACTGAAGGCGGCCCAAGTCGACGGCGCGGGGGCATGGCGGCGGCTCACCAAAGTCATCTTGCCGTTGATGAAACCGGCGATCCTGGTCGCGCTGCTGTTCCGGACCTTGGACGCGTTTCGCATCTTCGACAACATCTATGTGCTCACCGGCGGCTCCAACAACACCGAATCGGTGTCAATCCTGGGTTACGACAACCTATTCAGGGGCTTCAACCTCGGTCTCGGCTCGGCGATATCGGTGCTGATTTTCTGCTGCGTGGCCATCATCGCGGTCCTCTTCGTCAAGGTGTTCGGCGCCTCGGCCCCGGGAGCGGACGGCGGCGAGCGGGCATGAGAGGAAGCCATGGCTGAGCGGGTCAGCGCCAGACGTGCAGTCAGCTGGGCGGTCATCGACACCCTGGTGGTGCTTTACGCGCTGGTGCCGGTGCTGTGGATCTTGTCGCTGTCGCTGAAGCCGACGTCAACGGTCAAGGACGGCAAGCTGCTTCCGTCAGCGGTGACCTTCGAGAACTATCTCGCTATCTTCCGGGGCAATTTCTTCACCTCCGCATTGATCAACTCGATCGGAATCGGTTTGATCACCACCGCGATCGCAGTCGTTATCGGCGCTATGGCGGCCTACGCGGTGGCGCGGCTGGCATTCCCCGGCAAAAGGCTACTCATCGGCGCGGCCCTGTTGATCGCGATGTTTCCCCAAATATCGCTCGTCACGCCAATTTTCAACATTGAACGCAAATTGGGCCTCTTCAACACCTGGCCGGGGTTGATCATCCCGTACATCACGTTCGCATTGCCGCTGGCCATCTACACGCTGTCGGCGTTTTTCCGGGAGATCCCCTGGGATCTGGAAAAGGCAGCGAAGATGGACGGCGCCACACCCGCCCAGGCTTTCCGCAAGGTGATCGCGCCGCTAGCCGCACCGGGGATCGTGACCGCGGCCATCCTGGTGTTCATCTTCGCCTGGAACGACCTGCTGCTGGCGTTGTCGTTGACGGCCACCAAAGCATCAATCACCGCGCCGGTGGCGATAGTCAACTTTCCCGGCAGTTCCCAATTCGAAGAGCCAACCGGTTCCATCGCGGCCGGCGCGATGGTGATCACGATCCCGATTATCGTTTTTGTTTTAATCTTCCAACGAAGGATTGTTGCCGGGTTGACCTCAGGTGCGGTGAAGGGATAGCTCGATGGCCGAGATTGTGTTGGACAGGGTGACCAAGAGTTACCCCGACGGCGCGACGGCCGTGAAGGAATTGAGCATTACCATCGCCGACGGCGAGTTTGTCATCTTGGTGGGGCCTTCGGGGTGCGGTAAGACCACGACACTGAACATGATTGCAGGCCTGGAGGATATTTCCTCCGGAGAATTGCGCATCGACGGTAAACGCGTGAACGAGAAGGCGCCCAAGGACCGCGACATCGCGATGGTGTTCCAGTCATATGCGCTCTATCCCCATATGACGGTGCGGCAGAATATCGCCTTCCCGCTGACCTTGGCGAAGAAGAAGAAGGCAGAGATCGCCGAGAAGGTCGAGGAGACCGCGAAAATCCTTGACCTGACTGACTTTTTGGATCGTAAGCCTTCGCAGTTGTCCGGTGGGCAGCGCCAGCGCGTCGCGATGGGCCGCGCTATTGTGCGGCACCCCAAGGCATTCCTGATGGACGAGCCGTTGTCGAACCTCGACGCCAAGCTACGGGTGCAGATGCGCGGCGAGATCGCGCGGTTGCAGCGGCGGCTGGGCACCACCACCGTCTACGTGACCCACGACCAAACCGAGGCGATGACACTCGGCGACCGGGTGGTGGTGATGCGCGGGGGCGTGGCACAGCAGATCGGCACTCCCGACGAGCTCTACGAACGGCCGGTCAACCTGTTCGTCGCCGGGTTTATCGGCTCGCCGGCGATGAACTTCTTTCCCGCCACACTCACACCTACCGGGCTGACTCTGCCGTTCGGGGAGGTGACGCTGACTCAGCCGGTTCTTGACGTGATCGCTCAGCATCCCAAGCCGCAGAACGTCATTGTCGGGATACGGCCCGAGCATCTTGCCGATGCCGCGCTGATTGACGCCTACCAACGCCTTCAGGCGCTGATCTTCGAGGTAAAGGTCGACATGGTCGAATCGCTGGGCGCTGACAAATATGTGTACTTCACCACCGCCGGCTGGGACGTGCATTCGGCTCAACTTGCCGAGCTGGCCGAAGAATCGGACGGTCAGGAAAATCAGTTCGTCGCCCGCGTCCCCCACGAGTCCAAGGCAGCCAAAGGGCAGTCTCTCGAATTAGCTTGCGACACTTTGAAACTTGTGGTCTTCGACGCCGACTCCGGCGTCAATCTGACCATTCCGCCACCTGAGTGACTCAGGGGAGTCAGAGCCAGTCGCGGTGCCGGAAGTTGCGGTACAGCAGCACGCATGCGCCGATCATCACGGTCATCACGACCGGGTAGCCCCAATACCAGTGCAATATGGGCATGTACTTGAAGTTCATGCCGTAGATGCCGGCGATCATGGTGGGAACACCCAAGATTGCCGCCCAGGCCGAGATCTTGCGCATGTCGATGTTCTGCTGCATGCCCACCTGGGCAAGCGCGGCTTGCACCAGTGAGGTGAGCATTTCGTCGTAGCT
>NZ_DASRBZ010000148.1:0-3234 GCF_035653355.1 Mycobacterium sp.
CTGGGCGCAGCGTCACTGGCGCCGTGGCCGCAGGCGTGCAGCGCCGACGACGGAGCACTGACATTCTTCTTCGCGGCCAATCCGGAAGAAGCCGACGCCCGGCTACGGGTGGTCGATGCGTTTCAGCGCCGGCACCCTGACATCAAGGTCCGAACGCTGCTATCCGGCCCTGGCGCGGTGCAACAGATATCGACGTTTTGCGCCGGTGGCAAGTGCCCGGATGTGCTGATGGCCTGGGAGATGAGCTACGCCGTTCTGGCGGACCGCGGCGTATTGCTGGACCTCAATACCATGCTCGCGCAGGACAAAGCGTTCGCCGCCCAGCTGAAAGCCGACAGCATCGCGTCGCTGTACGACACCTTCACCTTCGACGGCGGCCAGTATGCCTTCCCCGAGCAGTGGTCCGGCAATTACTTGTACTACAACAGGCCCCTTTTCGCCGACGCGAACGTCAAGGCACCACCGCGCAGCTGGGACCAGCCATGGAGTTTTGCCGAATTCCTCGACACTGCAAGAGCTCTCACAAAGCATGACGGTTCCGGACGAGTCCGCCAGTGGGGATTCGTCGATACCTGGGCCCCGGCGTACTCGGCCGGGCTGTTCGCCATGAACAACGGCGTACCGTGGTGCACCCCGCGGTTGAACCCCACCCATCTCAACTTCGACAACGAGGCGTTCATCGAAGGCGTCCAGTTCTATGCCGACCTCGCGACCAAACACAAGGTGGCGCCGACTACGACCCAGCAACAGTCGATATCCACCATGGACCTCTTTTCGGCGGGCAAGGCGGCGATGGCGCTGGGCGGACACTGGCGCTACCAGACGTTCGACCGGGCAGAAGGGCTGGACTTCGATGTCACCGTATTGCCAACAGGACCGAAAGGCCATGGTGCCCACTCGAATATCGGCACCACGGGGCTCGCTATCGCGGCCAGCAGCCCTCGCAAGCAACAGGCTTGGGAATTCGTCAAATTCGCGACCGGCCCGGTCGGACAGGCGTTAATCGGCGAATCGCGTCTCTTCGTGCCGGTCCTGCGGTCCGCGATCAAATCCGCCGGGTTCGCCCAGGCGCACAGCAGAATCCGCAATCTCGCCGTGCTCACCGGCGGACCCGCCCACTCCGAAGGCCTCCCGATCAGTCCGGCGTGGGAGAAAGTCAACGCTCTGATCGACCGCAACTTCGGACCGGTCCTGCGCGGCGCGCGGCCTGCGACATCGCTGGCCGGGTTGACCGGTGCTGTTGAGGAAGTGCTACGACAGCCATGACGACGACCGACGAACCCGCCGCCCCGGTGCTGGCTGTTCCGACAGGCCGCCGCGCCGCAGCCCGCCGTCGTGCCCGGGCCGGACGGCTGTTCGTCGCCCCTAATTTGGCCGCAGTCGCGGTGTTCATGCTGTTTCCCCTGGGTTTCTCGTTGTATATGAGCTTTCAGAAGTGGGATGTGTTCACCCCGCCGAGCTTCGCCGGGCTGTCCAACTTCCGCGCTCTGTTCAGCTCCGATCCGCTGTTTCTCATCGCGCTTACCAACACAGTCGTCTTCACCGTCGGCACGGTGGCCCCGACAGTGCTCATCGGCCTCGTCGTCGCCGCAGTCCTCAACCGAAAAGCCATGGCAATCGGGGTTTTCCGCACGGCCGCTTTCCTGCCGCTCGCAGTGTCGTCGGTGGTGATTGCCGTCGTGTGGCAGTTCGTCTTCAACACCGACAACGGACTGCTCAACATCATGCTCGGCTGGATCGGCGTAGGCCCCGTCCCGTGGCTGGTTGATCCCAAGTGGGCGATGGTGTCTCTGTGCCTTGTCAGCGTGTGGAAGAGCGTGCCCTTCGCCACGGTCGTGCTACTGGCAGCGATGCAGGGGGTTCCGGAGACGGTCTATGAGGCGGCCAAAATTGATGGTGCCGGCGAGATACGACAGTTCCTGTCCATCACGGTGCCGTTGATCCGTGGCGCGGTGTCGTTTGTGGTGGTGATCTCGATCATCCACGCCTTTCAGGCATTCGACCTGGTTTACGTGCTCACCGGACGCAACGGCGGTCCAGAGACCGGAACCTATGTGTTCGGCATCATGCTGTTCCAGCACGCGTTCGGATTCTTGGAGTTCGGGTACGCGTCGGCGCTGGCCTGGGTAATCTTCGCGATTCTGCTGGTCTTGACGGTGCTGCAGTTGCGATTTGCGCGGCGAAGCTCTTTGGAGGTGGACCGTGGCTTTGGGTGAGCGGATCATCAAGCACAGTCTGCTGCGTGGTCTGGCGCTCTATGTCGCGCTGATCGGGATCGCATGGTGCGCGTTATTTCCGATCCTGTGGGCGTTATCTGGATCGTTGAAGACCGAAGGTGAAGTCACCATGCCGAAGCTGTTGCCGTCGCACCCGCGGTGGTCGAACTACAGCGAGGTGTTCAGCTTGCTGCCGCTCTGGCGCATGTTCTTCAACACTGTGCTGTACGCCGGATGCGTCACAGCGGGTCACGTGTTCTTCTGCTCGCTCGCCGGTTATGCGTTTGCACGGCTGAGGTTTCGGGGTCGTGATGCGCTGTTCGTTTTGTACTTGGGCACGTTGATGGTGCCGCTGACGGTGACGGTGATCCCGCAGTTCATCCTGATGCGCATCTTCGGGTGGGCCGATACACCGTGGGCGATGATCGTGCCGGGCTTGTTCGGCAGCGCGTTCGGTACCTACCTCATGCGGCAATTCTTCCGCACCTTGCCGGACGAGCTGGAGGAAGCGGCGATTCTTGACGGATGCACGCCCTGGCAGATCTACTGGCGAATCCTTTTGCCGCACACTAAACCAGCGCTGATGGTGCTCGCAGTGCTCACGTGGGTCAATGTCTGGAACGACTTCTTATGGCCGCTGGTGATGATCCAGCGCAACAGCATCGCCACTCTCACCCTCGGTCTGGTGCGCATGCAGGGGGAGTACGTGGCTCGATGGCCGGTGCTGATGGCGGCATCAATGATGGTCCTTTTGCCGCTGGTGATCGTCTACGCCGTCGCGCAACGGTCCTTCATCCGAGGTATAGCCGTGAGCGGGCTCGGTGGCTGACCCCGATAGTTTGGAAAGCGGTTTCCTGCAGTGGCTTCGGTGACTTTCGAACAAGCGACACGGCGCTATCCCGCGACCACGCGGCCCGCCGTCGATCGATTGGACCTCGCCGTCGATGACGGCGAATTCGTCGTCCTGGTCGGACCATCCGGATGCGGCAAGACCACGTCACTGCGGATGGTTGCCGGC
>NZ_DASRBZ010000149.1:0-8051 GCF_035653355.1 Mycobacterium sp.
GCTCGGTTGGCCAACGCGTTGCGCCGTCTGGGCATTACTGGAGACCAGCGCGTCGCGACGTTCATGTGGAACAACACCGAACACCTGACCACCTACGTGGCGGTGCCGGCGATGGGTGCGGTGTTGCATACCCTCAACATCCGGCTCTTCCCCGACCAGGTCGTCTATATCGCCAACGAGGCCGAAGACCAAGTCGTCGTGGTCGACATATCGCTGGCCCAACTGCTCGCGCCGATGCTGCCCCGCCTGGAGACGGTGCACAGCGTGATCGCGGTCGGCGAGGGGGACATGGCGCCGCTGGAACAGACCGGCAAGACCGTGCTGCGCTACGACGAACTCGTCGCCGGCGAGTCGGCCGACTTCGACTGGCCGGACATCGACGAAAACTCCGCTGCTGCGATGTGCTACACCAGCGGCACCACCGGCAACCCCAAAGGCGTTGTGTATAGCCATCGTTCGAGCTTTTTGCACACCATGGCGGCATGCACGGCCAACGGAATCGGTGTCGGGTCCAGCGATTGCGTGCTGCCCGTTGTTCCGATGTTTCACGCCAACGCCTGGGGCTTGCCGTATGCGGCGCTGATGGCCGGCGCGGATCTGGTGCTACCCGACCGCCACTTGGACGCCAGGTCGCTGGTCGACATGATCGAGAAGCTGCGGCCCACCGTCGCCGGCGCGGTCCCCACCATCTGGAACGACGTCCTGCACTATCTGGAGAAGGATCCTGACCACGACCTGTCGTTGCGGCTGGTTGCCTGCGGCGGCTCGGCCGTCCCCGTTTCGCTGATGCGCACCTTCGAAGAAAAGCACGGCGTCCAGATCCGCCAGCTGTGGGGCATGACCGAAACATCGCCGATGGCCACCATGGCGTGGCCGCCGCCGGAAACCCCCGACGACCAGCACTGGCCGCTCCGCGCCACCCAGGGCCAGCCCGTCTGCGGGGTGGAGGCCCGCATTGTCGACGACGACGACAACGTGCTGCCCAACGACGGCGAAGCCGTCGGCGAACTGGAAGTTCGCGGGGCGTGGATTACCGGCTCTTACTACCGCGGGCACGACCCGTCGAAGTTCGCATCCGGCTGGTTGCGCACCGGCGACGTGGGCCGCATCGACGAGCGCGGCTTCATCACACTGACCGACCGCGCCAAGGACGTCATCAAGTCCGGTGGGGAATGGATTTCGTCGGTCGAGTTGGAAAATTACTTGATCGCCCATCCGGACGTTGTCGAGGCCGCGGTCGTCGGCGTACCCGACGAGCGCTGGCAAGAGCGGCCGCTGGCCGTTGTGGTCCTCAAGGAAGGTGCTTCTGCCGATGCCGCCGGACTGCGAGAGTTCCTGGCGGACAAGGTTGTTCGATGGTGGCTGCCGGAACGGTGGACCTTTGTCGAGCAGATTCCGCGCACGAGTGTCGGCAAGTACGACAAGAAGGCCATCCGGGCCAACCACGCCGAGAACGCGTATCAGATCACCGAGTTGCGGGACTAGGGCCAGCAGACGCGAAAGCACCCGATTACCTAGCGTAATGGGTGCTTATGCGTCTTCTCAGGAGCAGTCGTTACGGTCGAGAACATGTGTCGACTGTTTGCATTGCACGCCGGGACCAATGTCGTGACCGCCACGTTTTGGCTGCTCGACGCCCCCGACAACCTGGCCGCCCAGAGCCGACGGAACCCGGACGGCACAGGGTTGGGCGTCTTCGACGGCCAGGGCCGCCCCGAGCTGCGTAAGCAGCCGATAGCGGCTTGGCAGGACCGTGATTTCGCCACCGAAGCCCATGACATGACCGGCACCACCTTCGTCGCCCATGTGCGATATGCAACGACGGGCGCGCACGACGTGGTCAACACCCATCCGTTTTTGCAGGACGACCGCGTATTCGCCCACAACGGTGTGGTCGAGGGCCTCGATGTGCTCGACGAGCGGCTCCGCGAGCTCGGCACCGCCGATCTGGTGTTGGGCCAAACCGATTCCGAGCGTGTCTTCGCGTTGATCACCGCCTCGATCCGCGCCCGCGGCGGCGATGTGCCGGCCGGTCTGGTCGACGCCATGCAATGGCTGGCGGCCAACGTGCCGATCTATGCGGTCAACGTCCTGTTGAGCACAGCCACCGACGTCTGGGCGCTGCGCTACCCCGAGCCCAACGAGCTCTATGTCCTGGACCGCCGCCAATGCCCGCCTGCGGCACGTTTCCACCTGCGCACCAATAGGATTCGCGCTCAGTCCGAACAACTTGACAGGTGCTCGTCGGTGGTGTTTGCCAGCGAACCCATGGACGACGATCCGCGGTGGCGCCTGATCGCTCCTGGCGAGCTGGTGCACGTCGACGCTGCGCTGCAGATCAGCTGCGATGTGGTGCTTCCCGACCCACCCCGCCATCAGTTGAGCCGCGACGATTTGAGCTCGGCAGCGCAGGCGGCGCAGCACGCAGCGGCGCGCTAACCGTGACAGCCAAACGTGCGCTTGTTCTGGCAGGTGGGGGAGTAGCCGGAATCGCCTGGGAGACCGGGGTGTTGCGCGGTATCGCCGACGAGTCGCCGGACACCGCGCGAACGCTGCTCGACTTTCATGTGCTGGTGGGGACATCGGCCGGCTCAGCGGTGGTGGCGCAGATCAGCAGCGGGCTGGCCCTCGACGAGTTGTTCGCACGGCAAGTCACCGCGACCTCAGCCGAGATAGACCCGGGCGTCGGCATCGACACCATCACCGAGCATTTCCTGACCGCCGTGACCCAGCCGGGCACCACGCGCCAGAAGTTGCAACGGATCGGGGCGATCGCCGCCGCGACCGAAACCGTCCCTGAGCCGGTTCGCCGCGAGGTGATCGCCCACCGTCTGCCGTCACATGAGTGGCCGGACCGCGACTTGCGGGTGACCGCGATCGACATCGCCACCGGCGAACGCGTTGTCTTCGACCGTGATTCGGGGGTGAGTCTGGTCGACGGGGTGGCTGCCAGTTGCGCTGTCCCCGGAGCATGGCCACCGGTGACGATCGGGGACCGGCGCTATATGGATGGCGGCGTCGGCAGCAGTATCAATCTCGACGTCGCCGACGACTGCGACGTGGCGGTGGTTCTGGTGCCTTCCGGTGCGTCGGCGCCGTCGCCGTTCGGCCCGGGTCCGGCTGCCGAGGTCGGGGCATTCCGTGGCGAGGCGTTCGCCGTGTTCGCCGACGACGACTCGCAGGCTGCGTTCGGGCCGAACGCGCTGGATCCGCGGTGCCGGGAGGCGTCGGCGCAAGCCGGGCGGGTGCAAGGTCGCCGGGAGGCGGCCGCCGTGGCCGCATTCCTGGACCGCGTCTAGCGGATCAACGGGATCAACAGCCGGGCCAGCCCGGACGGGGTCAGCTTTCGATCGCCGGCGGTGCGGCGTCGTCGGCGTTGAGGCTGTCCAGCGCGCGGGTGGCCAGCGTGCGGCCGACGTCGATCACTTCGGCCGCACGGTGGAATTCCAGGCTGCGGCAAACCGATCGGGGTACCTCGATCAACAGGTCGGGTGGATACGCAGCGATGGTGTGCCGCGCCAGCGCGGCCTGGGCAATGTCGATGGTGCGGTTCATCACTTCGAAACTGCCTAGCTTGGGCACTTCGAGCGGCTCGTCGCCGTCGGGCAGCTCGGACTCGTCGTCGGCTTCGGGGATCGCGGCGCCGAACCGGCTGAGCACCGCCCGCGCTGTCGGCCGGTCCAACAGCGACCGGGCCGCATTCGTGTCGAACAGCGCCGAGGTGCTGCGCACCATGCGGTTCAGCCACTCGGTCGTGGCGCGGGGCTCCGACTCACGGCTGCCGTCTGTCTCGCTGCCGCTCAGGCTGACCGCAATAGTGAGGTCCGCGTTGACCGCCGCGATCGGCGCCATCGGCAGCGGGTCGAGAATCCCGCCGTCGGCCAGCAGTCGTCCGTCCGACACGTGCGGTGCGATCACGCCCGGAATGGCAATGGAGGCTCGGATGGCCTCGTCGACGGGGCCACGCTGCATCCACACGGATTTGCCGGCCAGCAGATCGGTGGCCACAGCGGTGTAGGGAATCGGGAGCTCCTCGATGGTGACGTCGCCGAGAATGTCGCGCACCGCGTCGAGGATCTTCTCGGCCCGCAGCACTCCGGCTGAGGTAAGCGACGGGTCCAGCAGACGCAGGATGGCGCGTTGCGTCAGCGACCTTGCCCAATCGGCGAATTCGTGCAGCTTCCCCGCCGCCTGTAGGCCACCGACAAGCGCGCCCATCGACGAACCGGCGATCCCGACGATCTGATACCCGCGCTCTTGCAGCTCGTTGATCACCCCGATGTGGGCATATCCGCGCGCACCCCCGCTGCCCAGCGCCAGCGCCACGCGCGGCCGTGACGAGCTGCCCACTCGAAGCGCAGCAGGCTGCGATGCGCCGAGCGATCGCACCGGATCAGCGACAGCCATCCGTTCATTCTGCGCGCCGCCGCTTCTTCTTGGCCCCGTCTCGGTGACGGGCGGCATTTCTTTCATCCCTGATTCGAATTGCGGCGCGTACTGCGTGCTAGCCGCACTGGTCGTCGGCAGCAGCCTGTACCGCGACGATTACCGCGGCTTGTTGGCCTGGCGTCAGCTGCGCCCACGGCCTGTTGAACGTGCCGTTGCCCGGCTTGGCGGTCGGCGACTGCACGCTCGCCAGATACGGCTCGATCAACGTGTGCGGGTCGCCTTTGTGGCCGGCCATCCACTGCTTCGCAGCACGGCAGGCCAGGCCATATTCATCCTGGGACGAGTCCGCGGGCACGTCGACTTTGGTCGTGACCCCACCCGGCGAGACGCCGATGGCGCCCGGCGGTGGCGGACTCGTCGCGGGCAAGGGCGCCAACGTCGTGGGCGCAGCCGACCGGCCGGCTGTGCCGCCGTGATCCCCCGAGGAGCAGCTCGCGGTCACCGACAATCCGGCCGCGAAAACCGTGGTCCACAACAGCGGGCGACATCGACACCGGCGCACCCAGTCAATCTATGCAACACTGGCTGCCGTGATGGAGCGCGCCACAGTTCTGGAGTGTTGTCGGCCCTGACGCATCGCCGACCCCAGATCCGTCCATCCCTTCCGGAGTTCCCATGGTTCTCGCCAGCCCTGTCGCGCTGCGACCGTCCACCATCCCGTCGGTTTCCGGCCCCACCCGGCTTCGGGTGCCCGACCTATTGCACGCCACCGACCAGGCCGCCGACGACGTGCTCAGCGGGCACTACGACCACCTGCTGCCGCCCGGCGGTGTGCCGGCCCACGACCGCTGGTTCAGCCGCATCCGCGGTAACGACGAGATCGACATCTGGCTGATCAGCTGGGTGCCCGAGCATGCCACCGAGCTGCACGACCACGGCGGATCACTCGGGGCGTTGACGCTGCTGTCCGGGGCCCTCGACGAATTCCGCTGGGAGGGAGAGCAATTGCGGCGCCGACGGCTGGACGCCGGCGATCAGGCCGGGTTTCCGTTGGGCTGGGTGCATGACGTGGTGTGGGCTCCGCCGCAGCCGGGCGCACCCGCGGGCCCGACGCTGAGCGTGCACGCGTACTCGCCGCCGTTGACGGCGATGTCTTATTACGAAGTCACCGACCGCAACACGCTGCGCCGCTGGCGCACCGAATTGACCGACCGGGTGCCATGACCAGCCGGATCGACCGGATGCTGGGTATCGCCCGGACCCGGCTGCGCCGGCTCACCTCCGACCAGATTCCTGACGCGCTGCGGCGCGGCGCGGTGCTCGTCGACATCCGTCCGCAGGCCCAGCGCGCCGCTGAAGGCGAGGTGCCGGGCGCGCTGGTGATCGAACGCAATGTGCTCGAATGGCGATGCGACCCGACCAGCGACGCCAGCCTGCCACAAGCCGTCGACGACGACGTCGAGTGGGTGATCGTCTGCTCGGAGGGCTACACGTCCAGCCTGGCCGCGGCCGCCCTGCAGGATCTCGGGCTACACAAGGCAACCGATGTTGTCGGCGGATATCACACGCTGGTGGCCGCCGGCGTGCTGAGCGAACTTAGCGGTGTGTGAAGTTCGGTGGGCGTTTGTCGATGAACGCCGCCATCCCTTCGGATTGGTCGTCAGTGGCGAAAGCCGAATGGAATAGCCGACGTTCATAGAGAAGCCCTTCAGCCAAGGTGGATTCGAACGCCCGGTTGACGGCTTCCTTGGCCATCCGCGTGGCCGACAGTGACATTCCAGCGATCGTGGTGGCGACCGCTTTGGCCTCGGTAAGCAGGTCGGCGGCCGGGACCACGCGGGACACCAAACCGCTGCGCTCGGCTTCGGCGGCGTCGATGCTGCGCCCGGTCAGAATGAGGTCCATGGCCTTGGCCTTGCCGATGGCCCGCGTCAGCCGCTGGGAGCCGCCCATGCCGGGCAGCACACCGAGCTTGATCTCGGGTTGGCCGAATTTCGCTGTGTCGGCGGCGATCAGCAAGTCGCACATCATCGCCAGCTCGCAGCCGCCGCCGAGCGCGTGGCCGGCCACTGCGGCGATCGTCGGGGTGCGTACCGCGGCCAGCTTGGACCAGGGGGCGAAATAGTCGGCGCTAAAGACGTCGGCGAACGTCAGCCCTGCCATTTCTTTGATGTCCGCACCGGCGGCGAACGCCTTTGCCGAACCGGTGATGATGATCGCACCGATACCTGGGTCATCATCGAATTCGGTTGCGGCGCCTGTGACTTCGTGCATCATCTGGCTGTTGAGCGCGTTGAGCGCCTGCGGCCGGTTCAGCGTGATGGTGCCGACGCGTCCGTCGCGTTCGACCAGGATGGTTTCCCATTCTTTGTCGGTCATGTGCCGCCTTTCTAGAACTCCAGATCGTCATCGACGGGCGCGAAATACGCGTCGACGTCGGCCGAATTGACTTCGGCAAGCGATGCCGGCGACCACTTTGGATTGCGGTCCTTGTCCACCAGTTGGGCCCGGATGCCTTCGACCAGGTCGTGTGAGCGCAGCGCGGCGCACGACACTCGGTAGTCCTGGACCAGGACATCTTCGAGCGTGTCCAGTTTTGCGGCGCGGCGCACCGCCTCGAGCGTCACCGACAACGCTATGGGCGAGCGGGTGCCGATCAAGTTGGCGGCGTCGTTGGCCGCCGCGGAGTCATGACCGCGCAGCGCGGCGACGATGTCGGCAACAGTGTCGCCCGCATAACACTCGTCGATCCAATCCCTTTGGCTGGCAAGGTTACTCGCGGGCGGTTCGACCGCGTGGTCTGCGAGCGCGCGGTCGACGCCGTCGGTGACGATCGCCCGGGAGAACGCTTCCGTCTTGTCGTGCGGCACGTAGTGGTCGGCGAATCCCATTGCAATGGCGTCGGCTCCGGAGAACGGCGCCCCGGTCAGCGCCGCGTGCACCCCGAGCGAGCCAGGAGCCCGCGAGAGCAGATACGTGCCGCCCACGTCGGGAATGAACCCGATGCCCACCTCGGGCATGGCCATCTTCGTCGTATCGGTCACCACCCGGGTGTTGGCATGCGCGCCGACACCTACACCGCCGCCCATCACGATGCCGTCCATCAACGACACATACGGCTTGGGAAACCTGGCGATTTGGGCGTCGAGCAAGTATTCGTCGCGCCAGAACCGCCGCGCCGCAACGCCGTCGGCGCGTGCGCTGTGGTAGATCGCCACGACATCGCCGCCGGCGCACAGTCCGCGGTCGCCGGCGCCTTCGAGAACCACGGCGCGCACGGCGTCGTCGTGTTCCCATTCGGTCAGAATTCCGCTGAGCGCGTTGACCATGTTCTGCGTCAGCGAGTTGATCGCCTTGGGCCGGTTGAGTGTCACAAAGCCGACGCCGTCGTCGATACGGGTCAGGATTTCGTCGGATTCGCCCGTCACGCGCGCGGTCTCCTTCCGTCGGATGCACGCCAAGACTGATCAGCAATCTAGATCGTTGCCCCAGGCGCGGCGCCCGCGGGTAAGGTTTAGCTGGAGAGCGGCTTTACGACGTTTCCAGGCCGGGAACCCGGCCGAGCCGTTGATCGTTGACCAGGTGTTCGCACAGCTCGAAGCCACAGCTCAAGGAGAGGATCCGACGGTGCGGGAGACTAGCAACCCGGTATTTCGTTCGCT
>NZ_DASRBZ010000150.1:0-2568 GCF_035653355.1 Mycobacterium sp.
AGCTGATCGAAAAGGTATTCCGGAAAGCAAGGGTTGAAGGCACCGATGTCGGCCGCGTGATCCAGATAGACCCGGCGTATGCCATCGTCATCCGGCCCGATACGGGGTGTGTTGTCTGGTGGAGCCGCCGCGGCGAGTACGCGTTCCCATTCGGCAAATTTGGCGAGCATCGCGTCGACGGTGGGGTGGGGATGCTCCAAAGAGAGCAGCAGCGAGCTGATACGCCGGATGGCGCCGGCGGCAGCGACCATCTGCGGCAGCGGCTGTTCGCCGAATCGGGCGGCTCCCGAGGCTGATTCCCGGTCGGTCCTCGTCGCGGGTGTGCCCTCGGCCATGATCCTCTTCCACGGCCGGCTGTTCCCTCGTCGGCCTTTCCTTGCTAACTTATACAGCGTAGCAATCGTAGCCGCTACTGTATGGGTAACGGTAGAGGCGGAGAAGGGCGGAATCAACGGTGAGTCAAAACCTCCACTCCGCCGCGGCTGAGGGTTCGGTGACAGCACGCCGGGACGGCGAAGTCCTGCGACTCACGCTCGAGCGGCCTGCGCAGCGCAATTCATTGAGTCATTCCATGATCGAGTCGTTCATCGACGCATTGACCGATGCCGCGGTCGACGACTCGCTTCGGGCCGTCCATATCACCGGTTCGGGAAGCGACTTTTGCGCGGGTGCTGACTGGCTAGCCACCAACAGCGGTCCCGGGGAGCGGCCCCGCGCCGGAGCGCTGGTGCGCCGAACTCCGCACCTGGCGCATCGCCTGATCGAATTGATCCATACCATCCAGCTGCCGGTGGTGTGCAGCGTGCAGGGCTGGGCCGTCGGGCTAGGGTGCAATCTCGCACTGGCCGCAGATTTCACCGTGGCCAGTGCCGACGCCACGTTCTGGGAACCGTTTGTAGCGCGTGGTTTCACTCCGGACTCGGGCGCCAGTTGGCTGCTGCCGCGACTGGTCGGCTTGACGCGGGCCAAGGAAATGCTGCTGCTCGGTGAGAAAGTGAGCGCCACCCAAGCCGAGGACTGGGGATTGATCCATCGCACCGTGGACCACTCAGAACTCGACTTTGCCAGCGAGGACTTGCTGACCCGACTAGCCGACGGACCTACTGTGGCGATCGGACTGGCTAAGCAGGCCATCCACTACGCTGCCCAGGCGACGTTGAGCGAGTCCATGACCCAGGAGCTGTTCAATTTGGAATTGTCTTGCCGTACAGGCGACTTCAAGGAAGGACTGGCGGCGTTCCGGGAAAGGCGTACGCCGAAATTTCGTGGCCGGTGAGCTGTGCCAGCCGATGAAGGGAAGCATTCCATGCCGTTCGACACGATCAAATATGACGTCGATGGGCACACTGCCACGATCACCCTGAACCGCCCGGACGCCCTCAACGCGCTCAGTCCCCACATGGTTGCCGAGTTGCGGGCCGCCTACGACGAAGCTGAGAACGACGAGCGGGTGTGGCTGCTAATCGTCACCGGCACGGGTCGCGCGTTTTGCACCGGCGCCGACGTCAAGGCGATCCCAGCCGACGGCAAGGTGATTTACGAACGCCCCTATCTGTCGACCTACGAGCAGTGGGAGGCGCCGCAGGAAGGCACCCCGCCGTTTCGGCGGATGGCCAAACCGGTCTTGGCGGCCATCAACGGTTTGTGTTGTGGCGCCGGCTTAGATTGGGTCACCACCGGGGACATCGTCATCGCTTCCGATAAGGCGACGTTCTTCGACCCGCATGTCAGCATCGGACTGGTGGCCGGCCGTGAGCTGGTGCGCCTGGCCCGCGTGCTGCCCCGCTCGGTCGCATTGCGGATGGCGTTGATGGGAAAGCACGAGCGGATGAGCGTGCAGCGGGCCTACGAGTTGGGACTGATCAGCGAAATCGTCGAGCACGATCGGCTTCTGGAGCGCGCCCACGAGATCGCCGACATTGTCAACTCCAATGCGCCGCTAGCTGTGCGGGGCACCCGGCTGGCGATCCTCAAGGGCTTGGATCTGCCGCTGCACGAAGCCGAGATGCTCGCCGAAGCGTTTCGCGAACGCAACCTGCACACCGAGGATTCACTCGAAGGTCCCAAGGCTTTCATGGAAAAACGGGCACCTAATTGGCAATGCCGATGAGATTCCAAACCATACTGCTCGAGGTGGACGCGAACGACCGCGTCGCGACCATCACGTTGAACCGGCCGGAGCAGCTCAACGCGTTCAACCGCACCATGTGTGAGGAGATGCGCGAGGCCTGGCACATTGTCAAACACGACGAGTCCGTCAACGCAGTCGTACTGCGCGCAGCCGGCACCCGTGCGTTCAGTGCCGGCCTCGACATCAAGACACCGTACGGCCAGCCCGAAAACATCTGGAACCACGAGGATCCCGGCGAAGCGCTGAGCCCCAAGTGGCAAAAGATGTGGAAACCAGTGGTGTGCGCGGTCCACGGGATGTGTACTGCCGGCGCGTTCTATTTTCTCAACGAGTCGGACATCGTCGTCTGCTCCACTGATGCGACGTTTTTCGACTCGCATGTCTCGGCCGGCCTGGTGTGCGCGTTGGAGCCGATCGGACTGATGCGCCGCATCGGG
>NZ_DASRBZ010000151.1:0-2958 GCF_035653355.1 Mycobacterium sp.
CGGAGTACACGACGCGGATCGTGGTGCTCACTCCCGGCGATCCGGCGACGTTCAACGGCACGGTGCTGGTCGAGTGGCTCAACGTCAGCGGTGGTATCGACGCGCCGGCGGTGTGGTTCATGGCCCACCGCGAAATCGTTCGCTCGGGCTACGCCTACGTCGCGGTCTCGGCCCAGCAAGTGGGTATCCAGGGCGGTGTAACCCGGGGCGGCTTCGACATGTCGCTGAAAACCCAAGACCCGACCCGGTATGCGTCGCTGCACCATCCCGGCGACGCGTTCTCCTACGACATGTATTCCCACATCGCTGCGCTGATCCGCGGACGCAACGACGTACTGCGCGGGTTGGTTTCCGAACATGTTGTGGCGCTGGGAGAGTCGCAGTCAGCCTTCTTCCTGACCACCTACGTCAACGCCATAGACCCGCTCGCCCGGGCGTACGACGGCTTCTTGATCCACTCCCGATTCGCCCCCGCCGCGCCGCTGGACGGCACCTCGATCTTCGACACCGCGCAACCCCGGATGCCTCAGGCGGTGGCCTTCCGCCCCGACCTCGGGGTTCCGCTCATAACCGTCATCACCGAAACCGACCTTGTCGGCGGCCCGGAGACGGGCTACTACCGGGCCAGGCAGCCCGACGCCGAACACTTGCGCACCTGGGAGATTCCCGGCACCGCTCATGCCGATAACTACACGATCCAGGTCGCGCCGATCGACACCGGTTTCACGCCGCTCGAAGAAATCGTGGCGGCTTACGCACCCACGCGGATGCTGATGGGTCAGCAACTGTCGCATGCGATCAACTTCGCCCCGCAGCACCACTACGTCGTGCAGGCCGCGCTCGCCAGGCTGTGCGCATGGGTCGCCACCGGAGAGCCGGCGCCCAAAGCCCCGCGCATCGCACTAACCGAAACCGAGCCTCCTCAGCCGGTTTTGGATTCGAACGGGCTCGCGCGGGGTGGCGTCCGCACCCCGTGGGTCGACGTACCCGTCGCTCGGACAACCGGTTTCGGCAGCGACGAGAGCCCGATGTCGGACCTCTTCGGCTCGGGCGAACTGTTCGACGCCGCAACCCTGCAGCGGCTCTATCCCGGCGGCGTCACCGACTATCTGCAGCGCTTCACCGCGGCGCTTGACGCGGCAATCCAAGCAGGGTTCATCCTGGCGGCCGATCGCGAAGAGATCTTGCAGATCGCCGTGGCGACCTACCCCGACGGCCCATAGTTGTCACCGTGCGAGTTGACGGGCGCGACATCACCGTGTCCGGCAACTTGCTGCAACCACTGACCCGACGGACCAACGACATCCTGCGGCTGGTGCTGGCGGCGGTGTTCGTCGCGGTCGTGATCGCAAGCTCGCTGATCACCCGGCCGCGGTGGGTCGCGCTGGAGAAGTCCATCTCGCAGATCGTCGGTGTGCTCTCCCCCGCCCAATCGGATCTGGTCTACCTGCTGTATGGCCTGACGATCGTGGCGTTGCCGTTCGTGATCCTGATCGGGCTGATCGTCGCGCGGCAATGGAAACTGCTGGGCGCGTATGCGGCCGCCGGGGGTATCGCCGTCGTCGCGCTGTCGATCAGCGGGAGGCACATCGCCGCACCCCGCTGGCACTTCGACTTCTCGGAGCGGCTGTCCACGCTGCCGTCGCAGTTCCTCGACGACCCGCGGTGGATCGCGATGCTCGCGGCGGTGCTCACCGTGTCCGGGCCCTGGCTGCCGGCGCGGTGGCGACACTGGTGGTGGGCGCTGCTGCTGGCGTTCGTGCCGATTCATCTGGTGGTCAGCGCGATCGTGCCGGCTCGCTCGTTGCTGGGGTTGGCGGTGGGTTGGTTCATCGGCGCGCTGGTGGTTCTGGTGGTCGGCACGCCGGCTCTGGAGGTGCCGCTGGACGGCGCGGTGCGCGTGATGGCCCGGCGCGGATTCGTCGTCTCGGGGTTGACGGTGGTGCGGCCAGCGGGGTCTGGGCCGCTGGTGCTTTCTGTCGATTCGGCGCAGCCGGCGGTTATCGAGTTGTACGGCCCGCATCAGCGCAGCGGCGGCGCGCTGCGCCAGCTCTGGCGAAAGCTCAGCCTGCGCGCCTCCGAGACCGCGCCGCTGCAGGCGTCGCTGCGCCGCGCCGTCGAGCATCGCGCGCTGATGACCATCGCCATCGACGATCTGGGTGTGTCCAACACGTCGACCATCGTCGTCGCCGCGCTCGATCGCGGCTGGACCTTGTACGCGCACAAGCCGGTTCGCGGAACGCCGATCAGCAGATGCGCGACGACGACGCCGGTTGCCCGAGTGTGGGAGGCGCTGCAACGCCTGCACGAGCACCAGATCTCGCACGGTGATTTGCGCAGCAAGGAAATCACGGTCGACGACGGCGCGGTGCTGTTCGGCGGTTTCGGCAGCGCCGAGTACGGCGCCACCGACGCCCAGCTGCAATCCGACATCGCCCAACTCCTGGTGACCACCTCGGCGCTCTACGGCGCGGAGTCAGCGGTAGGCGCGGCAATCGACACGTTGGGCAAGGACGCGGTGCTGGCCGCGTCGCGGCGACTGACCAAATCCGCTGTGCCGAAACGGGTCCGCGCGTCCGTGGCCGACGCGCGCGCCGTCATCACCGCCAGCCGAGCCGAGGTGATGCGCCAAACCGGCACCGATCAGCTCAAGACCGAGACGATCACCCGCTTCACGCCCGCCCAGCTGGTCCAACTGGTGCTGCTCGTCGCGCTGGTCTACGTCGCCTATCCGTTCATCAGCACCGTGCCGGCGTTCTTTTCCGAGCTGCGGACCGCGAACTGGTGGTGGGCGCTGCTGGGGCTGGCGGTCTCGGCACTGACCTATGTCGGCGCGGCGGCAGCGTTGTGGGCCTGCGTCGACGGGCTGGTGAGCTTCCGCAGCCTGTCAATCATGCAGGTAGCCAACACGTTTGCGGCAACCACTACCCCGGCCGGGGTCGGCGGACTCGCGCTGTC
>NZ_DASRBZ010000152.1:0-15011 GCF_035653355.1 Mycobacterium sp.
AACCAATGCCGACTCCGAAACCGAACCTGTTGTTGGTCAGGTTGGCCACCGAGCCGACCTGGCGGGCCAGCAGCAACGGATTGCGGGAGCCGAGCTTCATCACGTTGGTGTAAAACCGCAGCCGTGAGGTCACCGCTCCCATCGCGGCGGCGGCGATCAGCGGGTCGACCCAGGGTGTGTTTTCGTCCCACATCCGCGACCCGTCGGCGGTGTAGGGGTAGTCGGCGGCCGCCTTCTCCATGTAGAACAACGAATCAGGCAACGCGATCGCGTCGAACCCGACTTCCTCGGCAATTCGCGCGATGTCGAGCAGGTCGTCGATGGGACCCATAGCGATACTGCAGGTGTACTTCATGCGACCGGTCACGGTTTGTCGGCCCCCACCACCCACATGGAGTAGTACTGCGAGCCGCCGCCGTAAGCGTGACCCAGGGCTTTTCGTGCGCCGGGAACCTGGTGCGCACCGGCCTTGCCCATCACCTGGATGGCCGCCTCGGCGAAGCGGATCAGGCCCGAGGCGCCGATCGGATTAGACGACAGCACGCCGCCTGAGGGGTTCACCGGTAGCCGCCCGCCGATCGCCGTCTCGCCGGCTTCGGTGAGCTTCCAGCCCTCGCCCTCAGGGGTAAATCCCAGATTCTCCAGCCACATCGGCTCGAACCACGAGAACGGCACATAGATCTCGGCGGCATCGATCTCGTCGATCGGGCTGGTGATGCCGGCCGCGTTCCACAGCGCGGCCGCGCAGTCCCGGCCGGCCTGCGGGTTGACCTGGTCGCGTCCCGCGTACGCGAGCGGCTCGGTGCGCAGTGCGGTGGCGTGTATCCAGGCCACCGGGTGACCGTCGGCGACACGCTGATCGGCCATCTCCTCGTTGCCGATGACAAGCGCGCACGCACCATCTGACGATGGACAGGTTTCGTCGAATCGGATTGGATCCCAGAGCATTTGGGATGACAGCACTTTTTCCAGGGTGATGTCGGGCTGCTGGACGTGCGCCAGCGGGTTCTTGGCGCCGTTTAGGCGGTCTTTGACCGCAACCATGGCGCCGATATGGGTCGGCGCCCCCGAGCGGCGGATGTATGCCCGCACGTGCGGAGCGAAGTAACCGCCTGCCCCTGCACCGACGGGCTTGGTGAACGGCACCGGAATCGACAGCGCCCACATGGCGTTGGATTCGGACTGCTTTTCCCAGGCCATCGCCAGCACGCGGCGGTACTTGCCCGACTGCACCAGGCTGGCCGCCACCACGCCGGTGGAGCCACCCACCGAACCAGCGGTGTGCACGCGGATCAGCGGTTTTCCGGTAGCGCCAACGGCGTCGGCCATGAACAGTTCGGGCATCATGACGCCTTCGAAGAAGTCGGGTGCCTTGCCCACCACGACGGCGTCGATATCGTCGAACGTGACCCCGGAGTCGGCCAGCGCACGGTCGATGGCTTCGCGGACCATGCCATTCATCGACACATCGTGGCGCTTGGCGACGTATTTTGTCTGCCCGGTGCCCAGTACCGCCGCAAGCCGCTTAGTCATGGGCGCCACTCCTCCTCATCGCGCTGCGCGCTCTGCATCGTCACTGGCGCAGCCATCAGCCTTTCCTTTCCATAACCGCGACCAAATTCTGTTGCAGCGCAGGCCCGCTGGTGGCGTGCGCCAGCACCCGCCGCGCCGAGCCGTTCCAGATGTGTTGCGCGGCAAACCCGATCCGCTCAAGGCCGGCGACGAACATGGGATTGGCCGCCAGCGCACCGCCCGACGGGTTCACCTTGGCCGACGCCGGTATCCGCATGGCCTCGGTGAGGATGAGGTGCTGGTGACTGAACGGGGCATGGATCTCGGCGACGTCGATCGTGTGCATCTTGTCGCCGGTGGCGATCCTGGTCGCCGCTCTCGTCGACGGTGACTCGGTGATGTCGCGGGCACCGAGTACGGGAGTTTCGATGCGGTGTTCGAAACCGGTAATCCAGGCCGGGTTTTCGCGTAGTTCACGGGCGCGGTCGTCGGCGGCGAGCACGATCGCTGCGGCGCCGTCGGTGATCGGTGCGATGTCGTGCCGGCGCAGCGGCTCGGCGAAGAACGGTCGGTGCAGCAACTCATCAAGGCTCACAGGCGGCGGCTCGGAGTCCACCCGCTGCGCCGCCGCGAACGAGTCGTAGGCGACGCGGGCCATCTGGTCGTAGCTCCACTTTTCTTTCTCAAGACCGAGCCGGGCCTGTAGACCGGCGATCGACACGGAGTCCGGCCACAGCGGCGCCACTGTATACGGATCGGTCTGCCGCGAGAGGATGCGGCGCAACATTCCCGCCGAGGATTTGCCGAAACCGTAGACCAGCGCGGTGTCGACCTCGCCGGTCAGCAGCTTGATGTAGGCCTCGTAAGCGGCCCAGGCCGCATCCATCTCGACATGTGATTCGTTGATTGGCGGCACGGCACCGATCGAGTCAATTGCGGAGATGAACGAAAACGCCCGGCCAGCAAGGTAATCGGACGAGCCGGAGCACCAGAAGCCGATGTCCGCCTTGGTGATTCCGAGCTCGTCGTAGAGCTGGGCGAAACACGGCATCAGCATCTCGACGCCGTTGGTGGTGCCGTCAGTGCGGCGGACATGCGGGGCGTGGGCGAAGCCGACGACCGCAACGTTGCGAGCGCTCATAGGTAACGAAGCCCTTTACAGGTGGTGCTTGTAGGTGTCGTAGTCGGCGTCAGGTTCGCCGGTCGGCCGGAAATGCGAGATGTTGTCGATGCCCAGCCCCCATTCCTCGCGGGGCCGCCACACCGCTTCGACGCGCATACCCATCCGAACCTCCGAGGCGTCGATCTCGGTGACCAGGTGCAAAAAAGGAATGTCGGCGCCGTCGAGCAGCACATAGGCCGCGACATAGGGCGGCTTGATTCGCTGGCCGGCGAACGGGATATTGATGATCGCGAACGTGGTGATCGTGCCTTTGTCGGATACCTCGACGTAGTTGTCGAGAGGCAACCCGGTGGCCGGATCAGCTTCTCGTGCCGGGAAGTACACCTTCCCCATTTCGCCGCCGTCGCGGCCCGTTGTCCGGGCGCCGAGCAGCTTGCCTTCCTGCAGCGCCCGCAGGTAGGCGCTTTCCGGATGGGAAGCGGTGTGCTGGATTTCCATGTGAATCGGGGTCACCAGCATGGTCACCGGCTCGCGGTCGTCGCTGGATCGTCGCGATTCGGATTGCGGTTCCCCCTCGCCCGGAGCGAAATACGCAATGTCGGTAATAGCGCCGACCGGGTCGTCAACCCACTGGGCGTGTACCCGCATGCCGCTGCGCATCGCTTTCGGTCCGTCGGTTCCCGCATCGACGGCGTGCAGCAGGGTGGTGTCGGCGCCGTCGAGTTTGATCAGCGCCCACGCGAACGGGCGGTCCAGCGGCTGACCCTCCAGCGGTTCGGGTTGCCACGACCACGACTCGACAGTGCCGACGCTGGACACCGGTACCATCTCGCCCAGCGGTTCATAGGTGACCGGGTCGTATTCGGCCGGTGGCACATGCACCCGGCCATCGGATCCGCGCACCCCGACGATGCGGCGATCGCGTAAAGCGGTGAAGAACTTACCGAGCGTCGGACCCACCGAACGGGTGTAGTCGAACGACAACGTCAGCGGTGCCGAAAGAGGTGGCTCGGGTTGATCGATCAGGGTCAGGCGACTTGAGCTGGCTGTCACGGCTTCGAGTAGAACAGGTTCTAACAATCGTCGCAAGAATCGGTCGAAAGGTAATCTAATGAAGCTCGGGTTGCAGCTCGGATATTGGGGCGCACAACCGCCGGACAACGCCGGCGACCTGGTCGCTGCGGCCGAGGACGCCGGCTTCGACGCGGTGTTCACCGCCGAGGCGTGGGGCTCGGATGCCTACACGCCGCTGGCCTGGTATGGCGCCTCTACCCGCCGCGTGAGACTGGGTACTTCGGTGGTGCAACTGTCCGCGCGCACCCCGACCGCCTGCGCCATGGCCGCGCTGACACTGGATCACCTCTCGGGCGGCCGGCACATCCTGGGACTCGGCGTCTCGGGGCCGCAGGTGGTGGAGGGCTGGTATGGCCAGCGGTTTCCCAAGCCGCTGGCGCGCACCCGCGAATACGTCGACATCATCCGCCAGGTGTGGGCCCGGGAAAAGCCGGTGACCAGCGCCGGTCCCCACTACCCGCTGCCGCTCACCGGTGAAGGCACCACCGGATTGGGTAAGGCGCTCAAGCCGATCACGCACCCGCTGCGCAGCGACATCCCGATCATGCTGGGCGCCGAGGGTCCGAAGAACGTGGCGTTGGCCGCCGAGATCTGCGACGGCTGGTTGCCGATCTTCTACGCCCCGCGACTGGCCGACATGTACAACGAATGGCTCGATGAAGGCTTCGCCCGACCGGGTGCGCGCCGCGCGCGGGAGGACTTCGAGATCTGCGCGACTGCGCAGGTGGTCATCACTGACGACCGGGCCGCGGCGTTCGCCGGCATCAAGCCGTACCTGGCGCTGTACATGGGCGGCATGGGCGCCGAGGACACCAACTTCCATGCCGACGTCTACCGCCGGATGGGCTACTCAGAGGTGGTCGACGACGTCACCAAACTGTTCCGCAGCAACCGCAAGGACGAGGCGGCCAGGGTGATCCCGGATGAACTGGTCGACGACGCCGTGATCGTCGGCGACGTCGACTACGTGCGTAAGCAGATCACCGTGTGGGAGGCCGCGGGCGTCACCATGATGGTGGTCTCGGCCCGCAGCCCAGAGCAGGTCCGCGAGCTTGCCGGCTTGGTGTGACTAGTCCTTGCCAGGCGATTAGAACACGTTCTAGATTGACCGGGTGACCTGGTCAGATCGCGCGTGCGTCGCCGAAGGTCATCTCGACGTTGCGCACCGATCCCGACACCAGCGCGCGCTTGGGCAGTCCCAGCGACGCCAGCTCCTTGGCGTAGGTGTGATCGCCGAGCCGCAATGTCGCGCCGCCGAGGCGGCCACGCACACCCGTCGTCTTCATCTCCCAAGGCACTTCGCGGGTGGTGCCCTCGGCGTAGGTGAAGGTCTTCAGCACTTGCGGACGCGAGGTGAACACCGACGGCACCGGCAATCCGGGGCTGAAGTCGATGCGGGCGATGTGCGAGCCGTCGGCGCTGACATCGAAACCGAAGTGGCGGCCCTCCCGCACGGTGAAGTCGGCCATGATTTTCGGGAAGCCCCAGATGCGCCGGCCGGCTTCCAATGTGAACGACTGGTCGACCGGCAGGTGATGGATGAACGCTGCGGCCGATCCCAGTGCCCGCAGCCCGCGCGCATGCGAGCCCGGTGGGTTGACCATGACAGCGGTACCGAACTCGTGGTACTGGCCGAGGTCGCCGTCGAAGTAGCGGGCCAGCATCAGGTTGACGACGGCGCGTCCGGGCCGGTACTGGCAGACCTCCAGGCCGCTGTAGTCGATGAGCCGCTGCGCGGCATCGGCGGCGACGGAGAACATCGCGCTGTGCACATCGGCTTTTCGGATCCGGACCGGCATGGTCAACACCGTGCCGGCGATGGTGTGTTGCGAGGCAGACATGACGCTCACTGTAGTGGGGAGGGTGGCGATGACTGAAGCGATCGCGATTCCTGACGTGGACCTGACCGACGGCACGTTTTATGCCGAAGGCCAGAGGGCCCGGGCCGCATATCGCTGGATGCGGGCCAACCAGCCGGTGTTTCGCGACCGCAACGGTTTGGCCGCCGCATCGACATATCAGGCCATCATCGACGCCGAGCGCAACCCGGAACTGTTCTCCAACACCGGCGGAATCCGGCCCGACCAGGACGCGCTGCCGATGATGATCGACATGGACGATCCTCCACATCTGTTGCGCCGCAAGCTTGTCAACGCGGGCTTTACCCGCAAGCAGGTGAAGGACAAGGAACAATCGATCGCCGAGCTCTGCGACACACTGATCGACGCCGTGTGTGAACGCGGCGAATGCGACTTTGTGCGCGACCTCGCCGCACCGCTGCCGATGGCGGTCATCGGCGACATGCTCGGAGTGCGGCCGGAACAGCGTGACATGTTCCTCAAGTGGTCCGACGATCTGGTGGCGTTCCTCAGTTCCCATGTCTCGCAAGACGACTTCCAAGTCACCATGGACGCCTTCGCCGCATACAACGAGTTCACCAGGGCCACCATTGCCGCGCGCCGGCAAGAGCCTACCGACGACCTGGTAAGCGTGTTGGTGAGTTCTGAAGTCGACGGGGAGCGGCTGAGCGACGACGAGCTCGTCATGGAAACACTGCTGATCCTCATCGGCGGCGACGAGACTACCCGGCACACGCTCTCGGGCGGCACCGAGCAGCTGCTGCGCAACCGTGACCAGTGGCAGACGCTGCAGCGTGACCCGGATCAGCTGCTAGCCAGCGCAATTGAGGAGATGCTGCGCTGGACCTCACCGGTGAAGAACATGTGCCGCACCCTGACCGCCGACACCGAATTCCACGGCACCCAGCTGTACAAGGGCGAAAAGATGATGCTGCTCTTCGAGTCAGCCAACTTCGACGAAGCGGAGTTCGACGAGCCTGAGCGCTTCGATATCACCCGAAACCCCAACAGCCACTTAGCGTTTGGCTTCGGTACGCATTTCTGTCTGGGAAATCAGCTGGCCCGCCTGGAGTTGACGCTGATGACCAGGCGAATCGTGGAGCGCCTCCCGGACCTGCGACTGGCCGCCGACGACCGGCTTCCGCTGCGGCCCGCGAACTTCGTTAGCGGCTTGGAGTCGATGCCGGTGGTGTTCACCCCAACGGCCCCTGTGCGCCGATAGCGGTCGTCAACAGCTTTGATTCCGAAACCGCCGCAGGTAGCCCATTAGCCGACGCGTGGGTACCGGCCGCGGCCAGTCGTCGGTGCGGAAGTGGGCGTCGGTGCCGCCGTCGACGAACACCACGCTGCCGCAGAGAAAGTCCGCGGCGTCGGAGAGCATGAAGCACACCCATTCGCCAAGCTGGTGGGGGTCGCCGAAACCGCCCACCGGGACTGGGAATCGCCGAACTGCCTTACCCTGCCGTGGATCGGACAGCTGCTCTTCCAGCAGTGGCGTCATCACCGCCCCCGGAGCCAACGCGTTGAGACGGATACCGGCCCCGGCCCACTGCGGCCGAATCGACTGGCGGCGCACCCACCGGCTGACCGCAATTTTCGTTGCGGCGTACATGATCGCCGGGCCTGCCGGTCCCAACATGCGCACGCTGCGCACCGCCTTTTCGACATCGCCCGACAGCAACGCCCGCACCGTGCGCGCCGGTACTACTGGTGTTGTCGTCGTCGAATTACTGGAAAGCACAACGACTTTCGCCCTGTTCACCGCTGCGAGTGCCGGTCGCCAGCGCTCGAGCAGCGCCACCACCCCGAGGTAGTTCACCTCGGCCATCCGGCGCAGACGATCGGTCCCGCGGCTTGGACCCAGACCGGCGGCGAGCACGGCTCCGTCAAGCTGGCCGTCGGCAGCGGCGAGCACACCAGAAGCTGCCTGGGTGCGGCCCTCCGGTGTCGACAGGTCCGCGACGACCTCGGCTTCCTTGATGTCCACGCCGATGACAGTGTGACCGTGGTCGCGCAGCCGCTCCGCGGTCGCCCGGCCCATTCCCGACGCCGACCCGGTGACTGCGTAGGTGCCCATCGGGTGCCTTCCCAGGATCGAGCGTCAGCGACCTTTGAACTGCGGCGCGCGCTTCTGTTTGAAGGCCAGCGGGCCTTCCTTGGCGTCGTCGGACAGGAACACCTGGATTCCGAGCTGGGTGTCGATCTTGAACGCCTCGTTTTCGGGCAAGCCTTCAGTCTCGCGGATCGACCGCAAGATCGCCTGCACGGCCAACGGCCCGTTGTTCGAGATGACTTCGGCGATCTCCAAAGCCTTGCTCAGCGCCTGCCCGTCGGGAACGACATACCCGATCAGCCCGATCTCCTTGGCTTCGGCAGCCGTGATGTGCCGCCCGGTCAGCAGCAGGTCGCAGGCCACGGTGTAGGGGATCTGACGCACCAGCCGCACCGCCGAGCCACCCATCGGATACAGGCTCCACTTGGCCTCGGAAATGCCGAACTTGGCGCTTTCACCGGCAACCCGGATGTCGGTGCCCTGCAGGATTTCGGTGCCGCCAGCGATGGCCGGGCCTTCGACCGCGGCGATCAGCGGCTTGGTCAGCCGGCGGCCTTTGAGCAGCGCGTCGATGCGCGACGGGTCGTAGCTGCCGTCCTTGAAGGATTCGCCCGGCGGTTTGGCGGTTGCCGCCTTGAGGTCCATGCCGGCGCAGAAGTAGCCGCCGGCCCCCGTCAGAATGCAGCACCGGATGTCGGGATCGTTGTCGACGCGGTCCCACGCCTCGACCATGATTTGCATCATTTCGGTGCTCAGCGCGTTGCGGGCCTCGGGCCGGTTCAGCGTCACGACGAGGGTGTGTCCGCGCTGCTCAACCAGGGCGTCGGGCTCTTTCTCGGACTCGCTCACGGGCCTCTGCCTTCCTGTGTATAGGCCACAGACTTGTCAGGAAATGTAACACGTTCTAATTTGGGGTCCGTGGCCCTGAACATCGCCGACCTAGCCGAGCATGCCATCGACGCCGTCCCTGACCGCGTCGCCCTAATTTGCGGCGACGATCAGCTGACCTATGCGCAGCTGGAGGAGAAGGCCAACCGCTTCGCGCACTACCTGATCGACCAGGGCGTCAAGAAAGACGACAAGGTCGGCCTCTACTGCCGCAACCGCAACGAGATCGTGATCGCGATGCTGGGCATCGTGAAGGCGGGCGCCGTCCTCGTCAACGTCAACTTCCGCTATGTCGAGAGCGAGCTTCGCTACCTGTTCGACAACTCCGACATGGTGGCGCTGGTACACGAGCGTCAGTACGCCGACCGGGTCGCCAACGTGCTGGCGGAAACCCCGAACGTCAAGACGGTGTTGGTCGTCGAGGACGGCAGCGACAAGGACTACCAGCGCTACGGCGGCGTCGAGTTCTACACCGCGCTCGAACAGGGCTCGCCCGAGCGTGATTTCGGCTCGCGCAGCGCCGACGACATCTACCTGCTCTACACCGGCGGCACCACCGGCTTCCCCAAGGGTGTGATGTGGCGCCACGAGGACATCTACCGGGTGCTACTGGGCGGAACCGATTTCGCCACAGGCGAATACATCAAAGACGAATACGACCTGGCCAAGCAGGCGGCTGCCGGACCGCCCATGGTGCGGTTCCCGATTCCGCCGATGATCCACGGCGCAACGCAGTCGGCTACCTGGATGGCGCTGTTCTCCGGCGGAACCATCGTGCTGGCACCGGAATTCGACGCCGACGAAGTCTGGCAGACCATCCACAAGCACAAGGTGAACCTGCTGTTCTTCACCGGCGACGCGATGGCGCGACCGCTGCTCGACGCACTGACCAAAGACAACGACTACGACCTCTCGTCGCTGTACCTACTGGCCAGCACCGCGGCGCTGTTCTCCCCGAGCATCAAGGAGAAACTGCTTGAGCTGCTGCCAAATCGAGTCATCACCGACTCGATCGGCTCATCGGAGACCGGGTTTGGTGGCACCAGCGTCGTTGCGAAGGGCGAGGCGCACACCGGCGGGCCGCGCGTCACCATCGACAAGTGGACCGTGGTGCTCGACGAGGACGGCAACGAGGTCAAGCCCGGCTCCGGTGTGCGGGGCGTCATCGCCAAACGCGGTCACGTCCCGGTCGGCTACTACAAGGATCCCGAGAAGTCCGCCGCCACATTCAAGGTCATCAACGGTGTGCGCTACGCGATCCCCGGCGACTATGCGACCGTCGAGGAAGACGGCACGGTGACGCTGCTGGGCCGCGGCTCGCAATCCATCAACAGCGGCGGCGAGAAGATCTACCCCGAAGAAGTCGAGGCCGCGTTGAAAGGCCACCCCGACGTGTTCGACGCCCTGGTGGTTGGCGTGCCCGACGAGCGCTACGGTCAATGTGTGGCCGCCGTCGTGCAACCGCGACCTGGAACACGCCCGTCGCTTGCCGAGCTCGACCAGTTCGTGCGCAGCGAGATCGCGGGATACAAAGTGCCCCGGAAGCTTTGGTACGTCGACGAGATCAAGCGATCACCCGCGGGCAAGCCCGACTACCGCTGGGCCAAGGAGCAGACCGAAGCCCGGCCCGCCGACGAGGTGCATGCCAACCACGCGGCGACCAGGGCCTGATGCGCACGCCGCTGTGCGACCGGTTCGGGATCGACTACCCGATCTTCGTGTTCACGCCCTCGGAGAAAGTCGCAGCAGCAGTCAGCCGCGCCGGCGGATTCGGGGTGCTGGGCTGCGTGCGGTTCAACGAAGCCGACGAGCTCGAGTCGGTACTGAGCTGGATGGACGAGAACACCGCCGGCAAACCCTACGGTGTCGACGTCGTCATGCCGGCGAAGATCCCCACCGAGGGCGCGGCGACAGACCTCGACAAGCTTATCCCGGAGGCGCACCGGGAGTTCGTCGACAAGACGCTCGCCGCGCTGGGTGTGCCGCCGCTGCCCGCACCACAGCGCTCCGCCGGCGTGCTGGGTTGGTTGCACTCGGTGGCGCGCTCCCACGTCGAGGTCGCGCTTAACCATCCGATCAAGCTGATCGCCAACGCGCTCGGCTCCCCGCCGACTGACGTGATCGAGCAGGCGCACGAGGCCGGGGTACCAGTCGCGGCGCTGGCCGGCACTGCCAAGCATGCTCAACGCCACGTCGACAACGGTGTCGACATCGTGGTCGCGCAAGGATACGAAGCCGGGGGCCACACCGGTGAAATCGCGTCGATGGTGCTGGTGCCGGAGGTGGTCGACACGGTCGACGTTCCGGTGTTGGCGGCTGGCGGCATCGGCACCGGTCGGCAGGTCGCCGCGGCGCTGGCGCTCGGCGCATCGGGCGTGTGGATGGGTTCGGCGTTCCTGGGTGCCGCCGAATACGACCTGGGCGTGCGACACGAATCCGGCGTCTCAGTCGTGCAGCGGGCGCTGTTGGGCGCCACCTCGAGTGACACCGTGCGTCGGCGGATTTACAGCGGCAAGCCGGCTCGGCTCCTCAAGAGCCGCTGGACCGACGCGTGGGATGCGCCCGACGCGCCCGAACCGCTGCCGATGCCGCTGCAGAACATCCTGGTCGGCGAGGCCCACCAGCGACTGAACCAATCCAACGATCCCTCCGTGGTCGCGATGCCGGCTGGCCAGATTATCGGGCAGATGAAAAAGATCCGCCCGGTAGCCGAGATCATCGCCGATCTGGTGAGCGGGTTCGAGGCTGCGTCGCGACGCCTGGACGGGATCCGAGACAGCTAGTACGACGACGCCCGCCGCGTAGCGGAGGGAGCAGGAGTCGGGCAATCAGATCCAGCCGTCTACAGTCGAGGCGCGATGACCATCGACGTGTGGATGCAGCACCCGACACTGCGGTTTTTGCGCAGCGACATGCTCGCCTCGCTGCGACGCTGGACCGGCGGTGCGATACCCGATAGTGAAATCCCGATCGAGGCCACCCTGGCCGCGATGGACGCCGCGGCTGTCGACGTCGGTCTGCTGTCTGCGTGGCGCGGCCCGAACGGCCAAGATCTCGTCAGCAACGACGAGGTCGCCGAATGGATCCGATTGCACCCCAACCGCTTTGCTGGCCTGGCGGCGGTCGACCTGGACCGCCCAATGGACGCGGTGCGCGAATTGCGGCGACGAGTGCGCGACGACGGGTTCCTCGGCGTGCGTGTGGTGCCGTGGCTGTGGAACGCGCCACCGACCGATCGCCGCTACTATCCGCTGTTCGCCGAATGCGTGCAGTTGCGTGTGCCGTTCTGCACCCAAGTCGGCCACACCGGTCCGCTGCGGCCCTCGGAGACCGGCCGCCCGATTCCCTACATCGACCAGGTGGCGCTTGACTTTCCCGAGCTTGTCATCGTCTGCGGACACGTCGGCTATCCGTGGACCGAGGAGATGGTCGCCGTCGCCCGCAAGCACGAGAACGTCTACATCGACACCTCGGCCTACACCACGAAACGACTCCCCGAAGAACTCGTCCGGTTCATGAAAACCGGCACCGGACAACGAAAAGTGCTGTTCGGCACGAATTATCCGATGATTGCCCATGCGCACGCGCTCGCGGGTCTCGACGAACTTGGGCTCGACGACGAGACCCGGAGCGCGTATCTGCAGGGCAACGCCGAACGTGTCTTCGGGCTCAGCCAACGGGAGGCGCAGACATGAACGGCGCACATGCGTTGATCAACACACTGGTTGACAGCGGAGTCGAGGTGTGCTTCGCCAACCCCGGCACCTCCGAGATGCACTTCGTCGCAGCGCTGGACAGCGTTCCGCGGATGCGCGGCGTGCTGACTTTGTTCGAGGGCGTCGCCACCGGCGCGGCCGACGGCTATGCCCGCATCACCGGGCGGCCGGCAGCAGTGCTGCTACACCTGGGGCCCGGGTTGGCCAACGGATTAGCCAATCTGCATAACGCGCGGCGCGCCCGGGTGCCGATGGTGGTTCTCGTCGGCGACCACGCGACCTATCACAAGAAGTACGACGCCCCACTGGAATCCGACATCGACGCACTGGCCGGCAGCGCGTCTGGGTGGATGCGCCGCACCGTGGAGGCTGCCGAAGTGGCGTCTGATGCCGCCGAGTCTGTCGCCACAAGCCGTGCGCACCAGCATATTTCGACTCTTATCTTGCCCGCGGACGTGTCGTGGTCCGACGGTGTCTCGACCGCGGCGGCGGCGCTAAGCCAACCGCCGCCGTCGACGGTCGATGCTGATGCTGTCGAGTTAGCTGCCAAAGTGCTGCGCTCCGGCGAGCCCGCAGTGATCGTGGTCGGCGGTGACGCCACCCGCGCGCCGGGGCTGACCGCTGCCGCGCGTATTGCCGCGGCCACAGGCGCCCGCTGGTACTGCGAGACGTTCCCGACAGTGCTGCAGCGCGGCGCCGGCGTGCCAGCCGTCGACCGGCTCGCCTACTTCGCCGAAGCCGTCGCCGGCCAACTCGATGGGGCCAAATACCTTGTCCTGGCAGGCGCGAAGTCGCCGGTCTCGTTCTTCGCCTACCCGGGAAAGGCCAGCAACCTGGTGCCGGAGGGCTGTGAGGTCCACGAGCTCGCCGGCCCCGCCGGCGCCGCCGATGCGTTGGCTGCGCTGGCCGACGAGCTGGCGCCAGGGCTTCCTGCGCCGCTTGCTGCTCCCGGGCGTCCGGCGCTGCCGGCCGGTGCCCTGACCGCCGCGTCGGCGGCGGATGTCGTCGGCGCGCTCATGCCCGAAAACCCAATCGTAGTCGACGAATCCAACACCTCCGGCCTGCTGCTGGCACAAGCGACCGCCGGAGCGCCGGCACATGACTGGCTGACGCTGACCGGCGGTGCCATCGGCTACGGCATCCCCGCTGCCATAGGTGCCGCGATCGCCGCGCCGGAACGACCGGTGCTGTGCCTGGAATCCGACGGCTCAGCGATGTACACGCTCTCCGGGTTATGGACACAGGCCCGAGAGAACCTCGACGTCACCACCGTCATCTACAACAACGGGGCCTACGACATCCTGCGGCTGGAGCTGCAACGCGTCGGTGCAGAAAACGAACCAGGTCCGAAGGCGCGCGAGCTGCTCGACTTAACCCGTCCCGCAATAGATTTCGTCCAGCTAGCCGAAGGCATGGGAGTGCCGGGCCGCCGCGTGACCACGGCCGAAGAATTCGCCGACGCGCTGCAAGCCGGGCTCGCCGCACCCGGACCGCATCTCATCGAGGCCGTAGTCCCGTCAATGCTCGGCTAGCGCAACCTGCCGAGACTGCGTCTATGGCTATCGATCGCGCCTGTACCACGTCGTGGGTACCAGAGGAATTGCCCGGCTGCGAACTAGCGGCGTTAGGGCAGTTTGATCACCGACACGTACATCTCCACCACTGGACGATAGAGGTCGAGATCATCGAGTTCACTGCCCAGCACGACGGAATCGGTGGTGGCGACGAGTACTTGGGCGAAGGTCAATGGAGGGATCAGCAGGGTTCCGCCCAATCGGTCGACTCCCTGGACGATGAATTTTGCCAGCGCCTCGACGACCTCTGACCGTTTGGCCGCGACCCGTTCCCGCGCTTCCGGGTTGCGAAGCAGATAGAGGGTGAACTCGTGGCCCAACGCGGCGTGCTCGGCGCCGCGGTCTCGGCTCAATTGGCGCCAACGCTGCGCGATCTCATCGAGCTCGCGCGCCCCGATCTGCGTCGCAGTCGACATCACCTCGGCGAAAGTGTCGAAATAGCGACGCCAGTATCGGTCGCTTACGGCCAAGAAGAGGTCTTCCTTGGCTGCGAAGTGCTTGTAGATGGCGCCTTTGGTGTAGCCGGCAGCATGCGCGATGTCGTCGAGAGTCGCTGGGGTGAAACCCTTTTCGGCGAACACCTCTTCAGCGGCATCCAACAGAAGCGAACGGGTGTGCTCAAGACGGCGCTCCCGGGTCCAACGCTCCACCATGCAGGCGATTGTGCCATAGAATCTGAGAAACCTATTGGTCAGCGAGATACTGACTGGTATATTCGCGGAGTACGGCCTACCTGAGGATGGCGATCTATGACTGCGTCGTCGACGAGAGGCGGCTACTGCGCTGAACTCATCGCCATCCGTATCGCCCGTGCAAGCAAATACGCGCGCACTGCACCACAACAATCCAGAAGGAGACAGTGTCGTGAGCGAACTGTCGAACAGGAAGAATCCGCCCTCTGTCACCGAGTCGCTCGGGGGAGCGGCCTCGCTCGGGACCCAGGTTCAGCCGACAGTCAAACCCGTGCGGATCTGGGCCATCATCGGCGGTGCAATCCTCACTTTTCAGCTATATGTGTGGATTCGCTGGATCACCGGGCCTTACTTCGTGCGGGTACCGACAGGGCCGAGCGATCCGCCGATGCTGATGAAGGCCATCCTCATGACGTGGACGACCGTTATCGTGGTCGGCCTGCCGGTCGGGATTTATTACTTCATTGTCAGGCCCTGGCGGCGGGAGCGGCGAATCACGCTCGACGGCATGCTGCTGGTC
>NZ_DASRBZ010000153.1:0-13465 GCF_035653355.1 Mycobacterium sp.
GCCCCGTCCGCCAGCGACGTCAGCGTCGTACTCATCTCATCCCAGCACCGGGCATGGAGCTCCCCAGATTGGCACCCCGACCTGATTAGCTCCCGTATTCTCCAGGGCCTGCGGAGGCAACACGCAAAGAAGTCGCGTTGCGCATCCAAAATGGCCTGCATATCCGGCCCGAAAGCGGTCGCCGCAAGCCCAGCCGACTCGACGAAGGCAATCAGGTCGGGTAGGACTGCCATGCGCGCTTCGTGACCTCGGCGCAGCAACTCACGGCTGACAGCGGCGCACGGCTCAACATCGCCGCGAGTTCCCCAGCTTGCCAGCACAAATTTCATCGCGATCCCGGCCTTTCAGTTGTCGTGCCCGTGGGCGACGTCAACCGCATCGCTAACCATCGCTGGTTCGTCGAGTGTCGGCCGCTACGATGTAAACCCCGAGGCACCTCACTCCTTGACGAAACAGTACATTCGGTACGAGAATTCGCCGTTTTGAAGTTCACGCGAGATCTTCAGCTGCCACTTGCTGACTAAAGACGCCGGAGTACGGCGATTCAGTTCCTGCCACCGCGGTACATTCGTCTCCACGCCGCGCGCGACATCCTTACTGATGTCCCTTTCCGAAACGAGCCGCATGGGGGCGTTGCGCAGCTCTTCCTCCCATTTGGCGATACGGTCGCGGCCGTAGCGGACATCGGCGTACAGAAAATGGCCTCCTGTACGCAACACGCGGGCCACTTCGGCGAGGAACCGGGGAAACGACGGGTAGTAGGACGAGGCTTCGATGTTGATTACCGCATCGAAGGATTGATTTGCGAAGGGCAGGTTCTCGGCGTCGCCTTGCACGAAATCCAGGCCGGCCAATCGGTGCCTTTTGCGGCAGAATTCGATGCCGGCCGGGTTCAGATCTAATGCGGTGTAAGAGGACGGGTGCAGGGTGCGAAAGAGGTACGAGGCTCCACCGCCATGGAAGCAGCTGACCTCCAGCACCTGTTTGCCAGTGAGATCGACCTGGGTCGCCACGCGGTGGTAAAGCTGGATACACAACCGGTTAGGCTCGTCGGACGCCTCCAGCGGCACGGCCATAGGGGGATCTTCCTCGTAGCCAAAGTTCATGAACACCAGATCATCGCCACCGAGGCGGGTAACGAGCGGATATTGGTACTTCGCGACGAACTTGGACGTTCCCAGGATGTTTGCAATGCGGTTTGTCAGGCTCACCAGTGGAGTATGAACGGATGTGCGGCGGCAACGCGGCCGAATGGATCACATAGGTTCCACGCTCGCAGGTGCCTCAGCAATCCAACGTGGGTTCGCGACCAGTCTCGAAACTGCCGACGACATTGCCGAGTTAGCGCTGTCTGAGTCGTTGCGGATCACAGTCACAAATGCCACGCCGGTAAGGTTCCGGCCATGTGGAGCTCACTGCTGGCGCTCACCGTTCTGGCGGCCCTCAACCCGGTGCGTCTCGGCGTCACGATTCTCGTGATCTCCCGACCACGGCCCGTAAAGAACCTGTTCGCTTACTGGGTCGGCTGTCTGATACCGAGTGTGCCGTACATGTTGGTTCCGCTGATGGTTTTGCACATCACGCCGATGTTTAAATCTTTTACACACGATTTGGCCAGCCCGACAACGGTCGTGGGCTCAACCGTCCGGCACATTCAAATCGGCATGGGTGCGCTCGCCCTAACTATGGCCGCGCTCATGGTGGTGCGCTTCTTGGCGCGTCCGCGGGAACCCCTGCCGAGATCGGGCGGCAATACGTCAACCGTGGTGCAGGACTCGAATACACCGACGGCAATCTCGCGGCTGTTGGGCCGCGCACGGGATTCGCCGACAGAGGAAGCATCGGTAATCCGGCGGCTAGTGCGCCGTGTCCACAAAGCATGGGAAAAAGGATCTCTGTGGCTCGCTTTCGTGATCGGCATCGGCTTTGGGCCACCGGCGCCCGAAGAGGTTGTATACGTCCTCGCAATCGTTGTGGCGTCGGGAGCAGGGGCCGCCACACAGGTTAGCGCCGCCTTAGTCTTCGTCATCGGGATGCTCGCGGCTGTCGAGATCACGCTCGTCAGCTATCTGCTCACACCAGCGAAAACCCAAGCGATAGTGCAACGGCTGCACGACTGGGCGCGGGCTCATCGTCGAAAGATCTTGGTAGCCATGTGCATAGTGGCGGGAGTCTCGCTGATGGCCAACGGCATCGGCGGCCTCTGAGCTGGTGGCTTAGACCACCGACCGCCCTACGAGCTGCCCTTCTGAGCTGAGAGTCGCGCGGGGCAATCAGAGCCTATGGCCGTGCAGGTCGATCAACCGACCCGTCGCACACATGCGAAGTCCTCCACCGAATCAGCGGCAGCCACGACGCTTTTGGCTGGTTTGCTCATTCGGGCGGCGATTTCACGGGCTCGGGTTACGTATTCGGGGCTCAGGATGGTGCGAAGATCCGCCACCAGCGATTCCTGCGTAGTGCTCGAAAATAGCCGCGCAGTACCAACTTTGAGTCGCTTGATCTGAGTTCCCCACAGCTTCTGATCGCCCCAGGTCGGAAGGATCAACGCGGGGACTCCGGCGCGCAGGCCCGCTGCAGTGGTGCCCACGCCACCGTGGTGCACAACCGCGCGGCAAGCCGGAAAGGCGGCCGCGTAATTCATCGTGCACACTACTTTGATCTGCTCACACTGGGCGGCATGGCTGAAATCACTCCAGCCGGCGCACACCAACGCCCGTTCGCCTAACTGTGCGCAGGCCTCACTGATCATTGCGATGGTGTCGGCCGGAGATTTGACCGGCATGCTGCCAAACCCGAAAAAGATCGGCGGTGTTCCCCTAGCGATCCAGGAGGCGACCTCCTCATCCGCATCGGTTGGCAACTCCATCGTCAGCGCGCCAACAAATGGCCGCTGACCATTGAATTTAGCCCATTCGGCTGCCAACCCGGGAAAGCACACCTCGTCGTAGGCCTGGATTTCCAGGGATCCACGGTCGGCGATCCGTTGCTGCGCGGGGCCCGTTGCCTTCGGCAGGCCCAGCTCATGGCGTTGTGCGTCCTCGATTCTTTTCGTTATAAGCCATTGCAGCCGCTCGCTAACCGTCATTACCGACCGGGTCAACGGCGACGGCAGGTTCGGTATGAGCTGGCCGTTGGTGCGCATCGGGAAGGTATGCAGTGTGGCCAACGGAATGTCGTAGTACTCAGCGACGTTGGCAGCAGACTGCTCGCCTATCACTCCGGTGAGCAGGAGGTCGGCCCCGGCCGCCAGCGAAGTCAGCGTCGCATTGACCTCCTGCCAGCACTGGGTAAACAACTTCCAATCCGCGCGCCCCAATCGGATTAGATCCCCGGTTCGCCAGGGGCTGCGGTATAAACGCGTCACAAAATCGCGGTGCACGTCCTGCCACACCCGCGCATCCGCTCCGTAAGCGACCGCAGATAGCTCAGCCGACTCGGCGAAGCCAACCATGTCGGGTGGGACGGCCACACGCACGTCATGCCCGCGGCGCTGCAGCTCCTGGCCCACAGCGATGCACGGCTCGACGTCGCCGCGAGTGCCATAGCTTGCCAGCACAAACTTCATCGCGGGTCCGACCCTTTCGGTGGTCGTGCACGTGGGCGACTCAGGGCATCGGTGATTATTCCTGTTTCTTACACTCTTGGCTGGGCGTTCGCCCATGTATTCGGCTGATCTTTCCCCGGTCGGGTCATCACCCAGCAACGATCCCCAGCCGCTGAACACCGAAGCTTCCACCGCGATGGGCCGGAACTCCAGCCGCGTCGGATGACAGCGGGTGGTAGCTTCGTGATTCGCCCAACCCGGGTGGAGCTTGGACCACCGCTGAGGAGCTCGATTTGGCTAACGGCGAGCTGGATGCGCGCGAGGCCGAACGCGTTCAGTGGGACGTAATTGTCGTGGGCACCGGGATGGGAGGCGGCATGCTGGGCAACTCGCTGGCCCGATCCGGCCGTCGGGTGCTGTTCGTCGAGAAAGGGCGCTCCACCCTCCCCGGGATGCCGGGAACCATTCGCTCCTTGATGCCGGAACTGGCCGAACCGCAGGCGGCCCGTTCTGCACAGGCCTACTACGACGCCTTGTCCCGAGCAGGGCGCTCAACGGACGAGATCGAAGACATCAGCGGGCGCTTTTCGCGGCGGTTTGTGCCGTTTATCGGCAGCGGGACCGGAGGATCGTCGGCTCTGTATGGCATGGTCTGCGAGCGATTTTTCGTTCGCGACTTCACTCCGCGGCAGAACTTCCGTGATCCCGGCGATTCCACCGTGCCAGATGCCTGGCCGATAACCTACGACCAGATGCGCCCTTGGTACACAGCGGCGGAGAAGCTGCTGGGGGTCCGCGGCCAGCCAGATCCACTTCGGCCCGAGGCGGCCGAGGTCGATCTGCTTCCGCCGCCGCCGTTTTCGGCAGACAACCAGCCGCTGGTCGACTACTTGGCCGGTCGCGGCTTGCATCCCTACCGCCTGCCGATGGCTTGCGATTACACCGATGGCTGTTCTGTGTGTCAGGGTTATCTCTGCCACCAGTCGTGCAAAAACGACGCTGCCCGCAATGGCGTGCTCCCCGCCATAGCCGAGCACGGAGCGGCTTTGCTATCGCAATGTCGTGCCGTACGCCTAGATGCGGACCGCAACCACGTCCGGCAAGTGATCTGCGAGCATCGCTCCGGCGTGCTGGCGCTGAAAGCCAAGGTGGTGGTGCTGGCCGCCGGCGCGCTGGCCACCCCGATGCTGTTGCTCAATTCCCGGTCAGGCGATTGGCCCCGCGGGTTGGCCAACGGCTCGGACTTAGTGGGACGCAACTTGATGCGCCATCTCATCGACTTGGTCGAGATCTGGCCGCAACCCGACCATAAGATCACCGCCGAAAACAAGGAGATCGGCCTGAACGATTTCTATTTCTTCGAGGGGCAAAAATACGGCACCGTGCAGTCATTCGGCGCGATGGCACCATTGGAGATGTTGGTCAACCGGCCCGGCTGGCGGCCGAGGATGCTGCGCCTGATGACCCCGGCGGCGCGCCGGATCTACGAGCGCTACTACACCGGCGGGCTGGTGCTGGCACCGATCATGGAAGACCTGCCTTATCTGGATAACCGGGTGCTGCCTTGGGATCGGCCAGGCTCAGATGGGCGCCAGCGGCTGCGAATTCAGTATCGTTTTCACGCCAGTGAGATCGAGCGCCGGGCGGTGTTTTTGCGGCAGTTGAAAGAGGTATTGAAGCCTTTCCGCAAAATCACCCTACGGGCCGCTGACAACAACGAGGCTTTGGCCCACGTCTGCGGCACATGCCGGTTCGGTTCCGACCCGAAAACCAGTGTGCTTGACGCACATAACCGGGCACATGAATTGGACAACCTATACGTGGTGGACGCCTCGTTCTTCCCTTCCAGCGCCGGTTTGAATCCCGCCCTAACGGTCGCAGCCAACGCCTTGCGGGTAGCCGCACACGTGAACCAAATGCACTTCGCGGCCTGAGAACCGGTAAGACGCCGTCGCGGGAGCCCCCGCCCGAGCCCAGCGCAGAGCATGTTGTGCGTAGCGTGCTATCAACTGCCCGAACGCATTAGCGCTCAAGCCGGCTCGCGGAGCGGGAGGCCGGCAGCGCGATAGATCGCATCGATGACGGCCATGTTCTCGACCGCGTCTTCCGGGGTCGTCTTCACCGGCTCGCCACGCAACACCGCTGCGGCGAAAGCGTCAAGTTGATACGCGTAAGAGGCCCTTCGCGGGAAGCGCTCTCTCCGATTGCCATGGCCTGATCGAATCGACAGCCGATGGAAAAACTGAGGTGTCGCCGGGTTGAGCACACGCAGCTCGCCGCGGTCACCAATCACCCTGGCGCTCAACCGCAACAGATCCGCCGACCACATCGAGCAGCGGACCCGACCGGTGTGTCCGCCCGCAAAGCGCAACTCGGCGGTCATCGCCCGGTCCACCTCAGGCTCACGCAGCTTCGCCTGTGCCGAAACGACTTCCGGCGTCGAGCCACCGAACGTGCGCACCATGTGGACGGCATAGCATCCGGCATCCATTGTCGCGCCACCGCCAAGGGAATAGTTGTAGCGGATGTCGGAGAACTTCGGGAGGGGGAAGCACAAGGCTGCCTCCACCCGTTCAAGTTTGCCCAGCTCTCCCGAGTCGATGATCTGCTCAATGCGCAACGTCAGCGGATGGTAGCGGTAATGAAATGCCTCCATCACAACGAGGTCTGACTTCCTGGCCAATTCGGCGATCTCGCGGGCCTCGGTGGCATTGGCAGTAAACGGCTTTTCGCACAGCACGTGTTTGCCGGCGGCAATCGCAGCCCGAGTCCACTTCCCGTGCAAGCTGTTCGGCAGCGGGATGTAGACAGCATCCAGGTCTGAATCGGCGATCAGCGCCTCGTAGCTGTCGTGCGCCCGGGCGATACCGTGTTTGGCGGCAAAGGCTTGAGCACGGGCTACATCTCGTGCGGCGACCGCCGAGACCATGACTTCGGCGTTTTCCCGGGCCGGCTGGACGAGTGCCAACGGTGCTATGCGGGCTGCACCCAGGATGCCGATCCGCACGAGGGTCCCGCGTCCAGACACGGACGCGATGCTAGCAGTTGATGAGTGTCACCTAGGAGAGACGACCAGGGTTCGGGCAGCGGGGCGCGCTGGCGGACGTCGGATTTCCGGTGCCTAGTTCTTGTGTGTGGATTCGACATTGCGAATCGCTTAGAGAAATGCGCCGGCGAGTGAGAAGTCGTTCAAGGTGCTCGAAAGCTCTTGTCGTAAGTCGTCATCCGAGTTGGAACGGCCCGGCTGATAAGCGGTGACCGAGACAAACACCTGTCGGTGCACTACTCCCGACAGCACCATCATGAGTCCGCCGAACCGGTCCATCATCGTCGTGGTCACTCCGGGGTACAGAAGCCGCCCGGCGACGCGGGCGGCATCTGTGCCATCTGGCCGTGCGGCGCCCGGGTTGATCAGACCGAGAGTAGATGAGACGACGGTGGTCGCATTGCCGCCGGGCCTGAACAGCCGCTTGGGCAAAAGGGGCAACAGCGGAAGGATAGCCATCATTGCGCGCTCTTCGTCGGGCTCCTGCCGGTGCTGAATTAGCGCTCGCTTGATTGCGGACCGGATCTCGCGCAAGTCCGTCGTGACAGCTGCAGGGTCGACTGTGATGTCGATATTGCCGGTGGCGTTGGCGCGAGTATCGCCGGGGGTGCGCTCGTCGACGGGGATCCGCACGGCGACCGAGCCGTCTGCAGTGACGCGTCCGACTCGTTGGGCGAGGCGGGCCGCCAACCCCGCAAGCAGCGCGCTGCCGGTCCCGCCGAGCGAATGTGCGCGGGCTTCCCACTCATCGGCGTCGACGAAGATCGTCGCCATTGGAAGCGTGATGGTTTCATCGGCGCCAGCGTGCAACGCCGGTGGCGTGGCTGGCCGCCGGGCTGCAGCTTCGGCGCCCCCGCGGCGACGCCGGGCCGACCGGACCGCGGTGGCGACGGCGCGACCCATTGCTGGGGTGTCGCGCGCGGTTTGGCGGGCGTCTTCACGCACGGCCTGCCACCGCCGGCGCGACCCGGCGGCAGGCCAGCTGATCGGGTCGTCGCGACCAAGCGCCGCATCCGCCAGCGCCTCGATGAGTCCCAGGCCGTCGGTGAGGCAATGGGAAATGACCAAGCTGACCCCGCCGCCGCCGTCGCTGAAGGGGAGCGCGGCAAGGTGCCATCCGGGGCCGTGCGCCGGATCCAATGGAGTGTTGGCCTGTTCGTTGAGCCAGGCATCGAATTCCTCACGTGGCCGGGGCGACCGGACGATCTCAATGTTTGGTGAGCCGTTGGGAGATATCCAGCGGTGCCGGCCGAACCGCAGTGGTGATGGTTCGATGCGGCGGGACAACCGTCCGCGCTGAAGATGGTCATGGAACTGCCGTAGGCCATCGATATCGATCGGACGGTCGTATGCCCAGAAACATTGCAGCAGGATGGTTACCCCTGCCACTCGCCCGAGGTCAAACAAAAACTGATCGAGCGGATCGAGTACGGTGTCCATTTTCTCAACGTACTTCCTACCACATGTCTAAGAAGTGTTACCCCTCTAAGGACGACGAAATCGCAGGTCACGCGCGACATTTCGGATACGGCTCGATGCTCCTTCCTCTGGATTCGTTAACGGTCCGAAATTTGGAGATGACAACGCATTGCGTCACAAGCTCACGTCAGCAGGAGGTTGCAAAGTCGATCCTGACGAGCTTCATTCTCCTTTGGCGACAGGCATTTCCGCGCGCAGCAAATCACGGCGACCGCGCGGTTTCGGTGATCAGCTGACACGTCGTCGGCGGGCGAAATCTTCTAGAAGGTCAGCGGCGGTGGTGATGCTTTCGGCCGGTGTGGTCATTTGGGAAGCGATCTGGCGGGCTCGGGCGGCGTAGTCGGGGGTCAGAATCGTGCGCAGATCGGCCACCAGGGATTGCTGGGTCGTGGTGGAAAAGCGTCGGGCAGTGCCGACCTGCAGCCGTTTGACCCGAGTTCCCCACAGCGATTGGTCGAGGTCGGTGGACAAGATCAGTTGGGGCACTCCGGCGCGCAGGCCCGCCGCGGTGGTGCCCGCCCCACCGTGGTGCACCAGCGCGGCACACGACGGGAAGGCGGCGGCGAAATTCATCGTGTCCACCACCTTGACGTGGTCGAACTGGGGGGCGTGGCTGTAGTCGGTGCCGGCGGCGCACACCAAGGCGCGCTGGTCTAGCTGGGCGCAGGCGGCGCTGATCATGGTCAGGGTGTCGGCGGCCGATTCGACGGCGATGCTGCCGAATCCGAAGAAAATCGGTGGTGTTCCCTCGGCGATCCAGGCGGCGACCTCCTGGTCGGCGTCGGTGGGCAACTGCAGCGTCAGCGCACCGACAAAGGGCCGCTGGCCGTTGAACCTGGCCCATTCGGCTGCCAGCCCCGGAAAGCAAACCTGGTCATAGGCCTGAATCTCCAACGATCCACGCTCGGCGATCCGACGCGGCGGTCGGGCTGTTGCTGTCGGCAGGCCCAGTTGACGGCGCTGTGCGTCGTCGAGTTTTTTCGCTATCTGCCATTGCGCCCATTCATTCACCGTCATTGCGGAGCGGATCAACGGCGATGGCAGGAATGGAACGAGTTGGCCGTTGGCCCGCACCGGGACGAAATGCAGCGTGGCCAGCGGGATATCGTAGTACTCCGCGACGTTCACAGCGGCGTCGTCGAAATTCAGGCCGGTGAACAGCAGGTCGGCACCTTCAGCCAGCGAGGTGAGCGTCGTAAGCACCTCCCTCCGCCACTGCATACCGAGTTCCCTAACTTCGCGCCCCAACCTGCGCAGCTTCTGGATCCTCCAGGGGCTGTGGACGAAACACGTCAGGAGTTTGCGCTGCGCGTCCACGAATGACTGCAACTCCGGCCCGTAGGCGGTTGGGGACAGGCCAGCCGACTCGGCGAAGTCAACCAGGTCGGGGGAGACTGCCACGCGCACGTCGTGTCCGCGGCGCAGGAGCTCACGGCCGACGGCGGCGCAGGGCTCGACATCGCCGCGAGTTCCATAGCATGCCAGCACAAATTTCATTGCGTGCCCTAGCTCATCACTTCCCGTGCGCGCGTTCTGCGAAATTGAAAGCAGCAACCGGCGGCCCGGGCGCAGCCGCGCAGCAGCATAACCCTGATACCGGTGCTGCCGACTATAAATTCAGAAGCAATGGCCAGCGCTCGCAGGGCCGCTCCACTAAGGAGATCGGCTGGTTGCGAGACGACGCCATCGCAGCGCATGACTCAATCGCGGGCTCCTGCTCATCGGTGGCGCGTGACCCCAGCATCGCGTGTAGATAATGGTCCACATGCTGCTTGCCATTAACGGGAAGCGACGCGCTCGCGCGACTCTTCGACACTGTGATTTCGACCAGCAGTCAATTTCTGATTCGATGCGTCGGTTCGAACCCACCAAAGCCCTCACCGCATCGTGCGGCGTCGGAGCCTGATCTGTGCCAGCTCGGATACGTCCTGCACGCTCATCATTCAAGAGCCAAGCATCCAATGGTGATGCGCGGCCGGACAAGCGGCTCGCGTTGCTGGACCAGATGCTGTTCGATAGCCATCGCGCCGCCGGCCAGAAGGAAATCATGCAGGTCGTGTGGGTTTATGAGCACGCTATTGATTTCGATGGGCTGCGTCGTTTTCACCACAATCTCGGTCATGGTTTGTTGGGACGACGCATTGAGCGTTCGCCGCTGCCGTTCGGCAGGCATCGGTGGGTGTTAGACCGGCGACCGTCCGAAATCGATATCGCCGAACACGCGCGCCCCCGGGCGGAACTCAGCGACTGGGCCGATGAACGCTCACAACTACCTGTAGATGCGGAATCGGGGCCGGGTTGGCACCTTGGCGTCCTTCCGCTTACAGATGGTTCGACCGCGGTCAGCCTCGTGGTGTCACACTACGTGCTCGACGGCCTGGGGCTTGTCGTTGCCCTGATCGATGCGGTCATGGGCAACACACGGGATCTTGGCTATCCACCGCCGCGTTCACGCAGCCCGCTGCGCGCGGCGGTTGAGGATGTCCGCCAAACAGTGCGGGATGTGCCGCAGGTTGCCCGGGCGGTCGGCGCGGCGGCAAAACTGGCCCGCAAGCAGGCCGGTCGGCGGCGCGATAATGGCCGATTACCAGCGTCGCGCCCCGTGGCCACCGGTAGCGACGACGGCAACGACGTGATCGTCGTGCCAGGTGTCACGATCTCTATTGACCTGGATGAGTGGGATGCCCGTGCGGAGGCTCTTGGCGGAACCAGCAACACGTTGGTCGGCGGGTTGGCTGCGAAACTCGGGGAGCACATGGGGCGCCGACGTGGCGATGACGGCGCCGTTACTTTGCAACTCCCGATAAGCGAACGCGCCGAAGGGGATACGCGCGCCGTCGCAGTGTCGTTCGCACGCGTCTGTGTCGACCCGACACGGGTGACGACCGATCTGCGCGATGTCCGCGCCGCCATCAACCAGGAGTTGACAAATCTGCGGCAGACGGGGAGCGAGCAGCAGCCCCTGTGGCTGACCCTCTTCATGCCGAAGCCGGTGCTGAAACGGCTGGCCGATGCGGCGCTTAGCGACCCTGAGCGCCCGGTGTTTTGTTCTAACCTCGGCGGGCTCGGCTCGGTGGTATGTCGCCTCGATGGCACTGAAGCCGAGTACGCAGCTGCACGTGGGCCTCGGCAACAGGTAAGGCGACAGTGGCTCGAGCGAATTGGCGGCCAATTGAACGTGCTGTCTATGCGCCTCGCCGGCAAGATTGTCATCACCGTCCTCGCCTACCAACCGGGTGCCAAGAACAACAAACCCGCTTTGCGTGAGCTGGTCGCCGAGACCCTGGCTGAGTTCGGTTTGACCGGCAAGATCGAGTAACGAATCGCCGGGGTCAGTGCCGCACGTCGAATGGTGCTGTCCGTGCTTGGCGAAGCAACTCGAGCGTCTTGCGCGCCAGCTCCCCCACCGCGGGCTGATCGAGCAGGGCGAGGTGGTCAGCAGCAAAACGATCCACCGTCAAGGTCCCGTTGTGGTATTCGTCCCAACCCAGTAAGTCTGCTTCCGCATAGTCTGCAGAGACCTCGCTGACAAACAGGTGCATCGGCACCTTATGGCCGGACTGCTGATAGCGCGATACGAGCTCGACGGCACCCCCATAGTCAAAGTCGTCGCGGCTTCGCCACAGCGAACTCGGGCCAGCGCGTAGCACCTGAATCGCGACTGCAGCGTATTTTGCCCACCGCTCACGCGCTGGCTGTTGGCGTAACCGGCGATGCTGCCATCGCAACGTCAGCGTCTCCCGCAGCGGTGGCGCCACAGTATCGACAACGGCTAACCAGACGACTTGCTGTCCGGCATCGACAGCTTGACGGGCCACTTCATACGCGATGAGCCCTCCCAGCGAGTAACCTGCCAGCGCAAGCGGACCGTCTGGCTGGCGCTTGCGGATTGCCGAAAGGGCTTGTTCGGCGTGCTGTTCAATGGTCACCGATCTGTCGAAGCGTCCACCTGGCTGCTCGGGGATCATCGCATGGACCGGCTGTGCAGGACCCCACTGTGCCGTGAAATGTCTCAGACTCATCGCCGACACAAGTTCGGAGAAGATGAAATGCAGCGGTGGCTCGGAGGTTAATTCGTCGAAACCGCTGGGGTTTTCGGCACCGATCAACTCGGCAAGTTCTGCGACGGTCCTGCCGTTCTCAAGGAACGCCGTAAGCGGCAGCGCGACACCAAACGCTCCCTGGACTTCGGTGATCAGCCGGGCCGCCAGCAACGAATGACCGCCCATATCAAAGAAGTCCAAATGGACGTCGGTTACCGGCCTGCCCAGCAGATCGGCCCACAGCACGGCGACGCGCCTTTCGGTGTCGTCGCGCGGATGCTGGGCGCCGACGCGGGCTGTGCCCCACCGCGGCGGTTCGGGCAGCGCCGCTTTGTCGAGCTTCCCACCTGCTGTGGTGGGCAGCTCACTGAGGTGCACGAACGCGCTGGGCACCATGTATTCAGGCAGACGGCGACGTAGCCACTCACGCGCCTCCGCGTCGCTTGGGCGCTCCGGCTCGCCGACGATATATGCGACCAACTGCTGCTCGCCGTTGCGCACCTCGCGAGCGACAACCGCGCAGGACCCCACGTCCGGGTGCTCACCCAAGATCGACTCGATCTCGGCGGGCTCTATGCGAAAGCCGCGGATCTTGAGCTGGTCGTCATAGCGGCCCAAGTGTTGTACCCGGCCGTCGGGCAAGAACCTGCCACGATCGCCTGTGCGGTAGATCCGCCCACCGCCATGGAATGGGTCGTCTCCGAATCGACGCGCATGCTCTTCAGGGCGATTGAAGTAGCCGCGCCCCACTCCCACACCGCCGATGGCGATCTCCCCGGGAACGCCGATCGGTTGGAGTCGCCCGCGGGAATCGATGATGTATACGCGCACGTTCGGCAAGGGTCTGCCCACCGTGACGGTCTCTCCCTCGAACACCCGCGCGACGTTGCTGACGACGGTGGTTTCGGTGGGGCCGTAGGCATTCCAGACCGTTTCGCACCGTTGTAACAGCGCCTCGGCCAGCCCGTGGGTGAGCGATTCGCCGGCACATACGACCGTGAGACGACGGTTGCCGCGCCAGCCGGCGGCGATGAGGGCTCCCCAGGTGGTCGGTGTCGCCATCATGTAGGTCGCACCGCTATCGGCGATAACCCGGCTCAAGGCAGCGGGATTCGTGGCCTGCGCTGCGGTGGCCAGCACTAAGCGCGCTCCACACGCCAGCGCACAGAAGATGTCGCCAACCGCCATGTCGAAGCTGATGGAAGCTACCGAGAGCACGGTGTCGGAGGCTGCGACGCCAAACTCGCGAAACATGGTGTGCATGAGGTTCGCAACGCCGCGATGCTCGATCAGCACCCCCTTGGGGCGACCCGTGGAACCGGACGTGTAAATCATGTAGGCCACGTCGTC
>NZ_DASRBZ010000154.1:0-5849 GCF_035653355.1 Mycobacterium sp.
GACGGCGGCCAGCGCTTCGCAGAACGTGGCGGTCACCCCGGGATGGCTGCGCATGCCCGCGCCGATCAGCGACACCTTGCCGATGTGGTCGTCGTAGAGCACCTGAGAAAACCCGATCTCGTCCTTGAGCGAATCCAGCTTGGCCACCGCGGTCGGTCCGCTGTCGCGGGAGCAGGTGAACGTGATGTCGGTCTTGCCGTTTTCGACCTTGGACACGTTCTGCAGCACCATGTCGATGTTCACGTCGGCGTCGGCGACGGCCCGAAACACCTTGGCCGCGTAACCCGGGATGTCGGGGATCCCGACGACGGTCACCTTGGCCTCGCTGCGGTCGTGCGCGACTCCGGTCAGGATGGGGTCTTCCATGGGCTTGTCCTTGATCGATCCGGTGACGACGGTGCCCGGCTTGTCCGAATACGACGACCGGACGTGCACCGGGATGTTGTAGCGGCGGGCATATTCCACGCACCGCAACATGAGCACCTTGGCGCCGCAGGCGGCCATCTCGAGCATCTCCTCGAACGTGACCCTGTGCAGGTGGCGGGCGTTGGGCACGATGCGCGGGTCCGCTGTGAAGATGCCGTCGACGTCGGTGTAGATCTCGCAGACATCGGCACCGAGCGCTGCGGCCAGCGCGACCGCTGTGGTGTCCGAGCCCCCGCGACCCAGCGTGGTGACGTCCCTGGTGTCCTGGCTGACGCCTTGGAAGCCGGCGACCAGCACGATCTTTCCTTGGTTGAGCGCGTCCTGAAGCCGGCTGGGCGTGACGTCGATGATCTTCGCGTTGCCGTGGGTGCTGGTGGTGATCACGCCGGCCTGCGAGCCGGTGAACGAGCGAGCCTGCGCGCCCAGTGACTCGATGGCCATCGCGACCAGCGCGTTGGAGATCCGCTCCCCGGCGGTCAGCAGCATGTCCAGCTCCCGTGGAGGCGGGGCCGGGCACACCTGCTGCGCCAGCTCGAGCAGGCCGTCGGTGGTGTCGCCCATGGCCGAGACGACGACGACGACGTCGTTGCCCTGCTTTTTGGTATCGACGATGCGCTCGGCGACCCGGCGAATCCGCTCGGCGTCGGCGACGGACGATCCGCCGTACTTCTGCACGACGAGCGCCATCGTTGCCCTTTCGGTGTGCTGGGTTTGGGTCGAAAACAGAATACGTGCCCTACCGGCCGCCGATGCGAGCCGAGATCACCTCGAACGCCGTTCTCCGCGCGACTACGGCAGCGACGGAAGCGTGATCGTCGACGGCAGGGTAATCGACGGGAGCGACGGCAGGGTGATCGTCGAGGGCAGGTGCAATCGACCCGACGTCGTCGGGGTGGTTGTTGGCGCCGAGGTGGTTGTCGACGGCACCGTCGTGGTGGTTACCGAGGGAGCACCGCCCTGGTTGCCGGTGAACAGCGCCACGATGCCCCAAATGATCAGTGCGATCAGGATCGCCAAAATGATGCTCAACAACACCACGGGCTTGCGATACCAGGGAGTGGGCGACGGTCCGGCGGGTCCCCGGTAGTCAGGGTCGATACGCGCCGTCGGCTCGTCCCCCGGACCTGGGGGCTGGTTACGCGCCACGGTCGCCGATGTTAACAGGCCAGCAAGCGCCGCACGCCCAGCACGATCCGCCCTGCCTGCATTTTGGGCAGCTCGTGTAGCCGGAGTACAGTGGTCGACGTGCAGCGGGTGCTCCTCCTCGGACGCCGCGACGGGGTCTGATCCAGACCGGCTTCCCGTCGCGGGCGTTCGCGATGCGCCGGTCGGAGGTCCCTCGTTCACTCCCGGAGCAATTACCGTGACTACCTTTTCCCGTCCGTCGGACGACATTCCTGACGCGTTCACGTCGATGCGTGCCATCACCAAACCCGCAGGTCCCCCGAATCTCGGTCAGCCGGCTTGGAACACCCAGCGCGGATCGTCGATGCCGATCAACCGGTACCGCAGCTTCGCCGACGAAGTGGAACCGATCACGCTGCCCGACCGCACCTGGCCCGACCGCGTCATCGACAACGCACCGATGTGGTGTGCGGTCGACTTGCGCGACGGCAACCAGGCGCTGATCGACCCGATGAGCCCTGCACGCAAGCGGCGCATGTTCGACCTGCTGGTGCGCATGGGCTACAAGGAGATCGAGGTCGGGTTCCCATCGGCCAGCCAGACCGACTTCGACTTCATCCGCGAGATCATCGAGCAGGACGCCATCCCCGACGACGTCACCATCCAGGTGCTGACGCAGTGCCGCGCGGAGCTGATCGAGCGCACCTTTCAGGCCTGCGAGGGAGCGCAGCGGGCGATCGTGCACTTCTACAACTCGACATCAATCCTGCAGCGGCGCGTGGTTTTTCGCGCCGATCGCGCCGCCGTGCAAGAAATCGCGGTGCAGGGCGCGCGCAAGTGTGTCGAAGAGGCGGCCAAATACCCGGACACGCGTTGGCGTTTCGAGTACTCGCCGGAGTCCTACACCGGCACCGAGCTGGAGTACGCCAAGCAGGTGTGCGACGCCGTCGGCGAGGTCATCCAGCCCACCCCGGACAACCCGATCATCTTCAACCTGCCGGCCACCGTCGAGATGGCCACGCCCAACGTCTACGCCGACTCGATCGAGTGGATGAGCCGCAACCTGGCGCGTCGCGACTCCGTGATATTGAGCCTGCACCCGCACAACGACCGCGGAACCGCTGTCGCCGCAGCCGAATTGGGTTATCAGGCCGGTGCGGACCGCATCGAGGGCTGCCTGTTCGGCAACGGCGAGCGCACCGGCAACGTATGTCTGGTGACGCTGGGGCTGAACCTGTTCAGCCGCGGAACCGACCCGCAGATCGACTTCTCCAACATCGACGAGATCCGGCGCACCGTCGAATACTGCAACCAGCTGCCGGTGCCCGAGCGTCATCCCTACGGCGGCGACCTGGTCTACACCGCGTTCTCCGGCAGCCACCAGGACGCAATCAACAAGGGCCTGGACGCGATGAAGATCCATGCGGACGCCGTCGGCTCTGATGTTTCGGAAATGCTGTGGCAAGTGCCCTACCTGCCCATCGATCCGCGCGACGTCGGCCGCACCTATGAGGCGGTCATCCGGGTCAACTCGCAGTCCGGCAAGGGCGGCGTGGCCTACATCATGAAGACCGACCACGGGCTGGTGCTGCCGCGGCGGTTGCAGATCGAGTTCAGCCAGGTGATCCAGAAGATCGCCGACGGCGAGGGCGGCGAGGTCTCGCCGAAGGAGATGTGGGAAGCGTTTGCTGAAGAGTATTTGGCCCCGGTGCGGCCGCTGGAGCGGATGAAGCAGCGGGTGATCGCCTCCGAAGTCGACGGCGGCACCGACCGCATCGAGGCTGTCGTCAAGATCGACGGCGTGGAGACCGAGATCCGCGGCGCCGGCAACGGCCCCTTGGCCGCGTTCGTCGACGCGCTGAGCAACGTCGGCATCCACGTCCACGTTCTGGACTACTCCGAGCACGCGATGAGCGCCGGCGAGGAAGCGCAGGCCGCCGCGTATGTGGAGGTCGCCATCGACGGCAAGACCGTGTGGGGCGTGGGCATTGCATCGTCGATCACCACTGCCTCGCTGCGCGCGGTCGTCTCAGCGGTGAACCGCGCATCGCGCAGTTGACGGGTCAGAACAAGACCAGCTGCTGGTCTGCCTCGACGGCATCGGTGAATTCCTCAACGCTGGTTCCCCGAAGGACAGTGCCCACACTGTCGATGAACTGTCCATCGGGGACCAACGGCACACCCAGCTCGCGAGCCTGATAACCCTTGCCGCGGTCCGGGCGGGGTTCGTTGCACACCACCAGCGACGTTTCCCGGTCCACCGCATCGCTGTAGGCCAGCCCGGCGTGCAGGATGCGCTCGACGAGTTCGTCGTGGGTGCGGTTGCATTCGGCGGCCAGTGCCACCCGCATGCCCTGGACCAGTGGGCGGCCCTGAACATACGGCCCCGGGTTGAGATAGGGGCAGGGCATCCGTGATGCCAGCATCTTCAGCGGCCGCAGTTCCTCATGGGTGACCCGGCCGTTGGGCCAGCGGCGGCGGGTGACAGGGCGCACCGGTAACCACACATCGCGCTGGCGGGCCCGATCAAGAGCCGCGGGCAGCACCCGGCTCAACACGAGCGCGTCGTCGAACGCGTCGTGGGGCCGCTCCTGCGTCACGCCCCAATGCGCGGCAAGAGTCTCCAACCGCAGGTTGTCCACGCCGAGTTCCAGCCGACGAGTCAGTTCGACCGTGCACATGACGGTGTCGATGGGCAGCTCGGCATTGGCGAATTCAGCCTCGGCGGCGAGGAAGGCGTAGTCGAAGGCGACGTTGTGGGCGACAAGCGTGCGGCCCCGCAGCAGTTCGACGAGGTCACCGACCAGGTCGGAGAACTGCGGCTGGTCTTCGAGCATCGCCGCGGTCAGGCCGTGCACGTGGGTGGGACCCGGGTCGACACCGGGGTTGAGCAGGCTGACGACCGACTGTTCCACTCGACCCTCGGCGTCGAGCGCGAGCGCGGCCAGGCTGAGGATCCGGGCCGGGCCGGGGCGAAAACCCGAGGTTTCGACGTCGACGACAGCCCATCCTGCACCAGGTTCGCCAGCTGGCCGACCCCACGCGGTCCGCATGAATGGAGAATGTCATGTCACACCGACATCGCTGGGTCGCTGCGCGCCGTGTCGTGAACTTAAGTTGCCGAGGGCGACCCGCTGCGCCCGACGCAAGCGCCGCGCTTGCGATCGCCCTAAACTCCCAGGGTGATCACCACCCGTGGACGCCTCGCACTCGCCGCTGGAGCCGGCGCACGGTGGGCGTCGCGGGTGACCGGCCGCGGCGCCGGGGCGATGATCGGCGGGCTGGTCGCGATGACCCTGGACCGCTCGATCCTGCGCCAGCTCGGCGCGGGCCGGCGCACGGTCATCGTCACCGGTACCAACGGAAAGTCGACCACCACGCGCATGACCGCCGCCGCGCTGGGCACGTTGGGCTCTGGGGTGGCAACCAACGCCGAAGGCGCCAACATGGACGCCGGGCTGATCGCCGCGCTGGCCGCGGCCCGCGACGCCGAGCTCGCGGCCCTGGAAGTCGACGAAATGCACGTGCCACACGTCTTGGATGCCGTCGATGCCGCCGTCGTCATCCTGCTCAACCTGTCGCGCGACCAGCTGGACCGCGTCGGCGAGATCAACGTCATCGAACGCACGCTTCGCGCCGGCCTGGCCCGGCATCCGTCGACGGTCGTGGTCGCCAATTGCGACGACGTGCTGATGACCTCGGCCGCCTACGACAACCCCCACGTGGTGTGGGTGGCCGCGGGCGGCGCCTGGGCGGCCGACTCGGTCAGCTGCCCGCGCAGCGGCGAGGTGATCGTCCGCGACAAGGCGCACTGGTATTCCACCGGCACCGACTTCAAACGGCCCAGCCCGCACTGGTGGTACGACGACGACGCCCTCCACGGGCCCGACGGGTTGGCTATACCGATGCGGCTGAGCCTGCCGGGTGCGGTGAATCGCGGCAACGCCGCCCAGGCCGTCGCTGCCGCCGCGGCGTTGGGCGCCGATCCAGTGGCCGCGGCGGCAGCGGTGTGCGGGGTCGACGAGGTCGCCGGGCGCTATCGCACGGTGCGCGTCGGCAGCCACACCGTGCGGATGCTGCTGGCCAAAAACCCCGCCGGCTGGCAGGAAGCGCTGTCGATGGTGGATAGGAACGCGGCCGGCCTGGTCATCGCGGTCAACGGGCGGGTGCCCGACGGCGAGGACCTGTCCTGGCTGTGGGACGTGCGGTTCGAGCATTTCGACGGCGTGTCCGTGGTCGCCTCCGGCGAACGGGCCACCGACCTGGCCGTCCGGCTCACCTACGCGGGAGTGCGGCAC
>NZ_DASRBZ010000155.1:0-5710 GCF_035653355.1 Mycobacterium sp.
CCACCCGGGCCTGGCAGCTGGCCGTGGGCGGGCTGGTGGCGCTTAGTGCCGGCTGGTGGCGGCGCCTGCCGGCGCGCGGGGCCGCGATCACCGGGTGGGCGGGGCTGGGGTTGATCCTGCTGGCCTGCACCCTGATCGGCCCGACCACCCCCTATCCGGGGATGGCCGCGCTGGTGCCGGTGCTGGGCAGCGCGCTGGTGATCGGCGCCGGCTGCGCCGATAGCCGGCTGGGCGTTGGTGGTCTGCTGGCCCGCTCACCGATGCGCGCCATCGGGCGGGTGTCGTATTCGTGGTACCTGTGGCACTGGCCGGTGCTGCTGCTGGCCCCACCGCTGCTGGGCCACCCGCTGGGCCTGCCCGGCCGGCTGGTCGCGGCCGCCGTGTCCGGTGTGCTGGCGGTGCTGACCTTGCATCTGGTGGAAAACCCGCTGCGCTTCGCCGCACCGATCCGCCGCTCACCGGCCCGCAGCCTGGCCCTTGGCGGGCTGGCCACCGCCGCCGCCGCCAGCGTGGGGGTGCTGCTGCTGATCGTGGTGCCCACCCCGGTCGGCCGCGGCGCGCCGGCCCCAGCGCTGAGCATCACCGCCGCACCCGACCCCGCCGGCCCCCACCACTACGACACCGCCGTGCACCACACCTTCGCCCAAATACACGCCGCGGTCGCAGCAGCCGCCGACCTCAAAGCCGTACCCTCCAACCTCACCCCACCCCTGGCCAACGCCACCACCGAACTCAAGACGGTGTTGCTTAACAACTGCCTGCGCAATGTTTTCCAAGTCGAACAGCCTGAGTGCGCGTCGGGGGATACCGCCTCGGCGACGACGGTGGCCCTGGTCGGCGACTCGGATGCCACGATGTGGTCGCCGGCGTTGCAGCAGGTCGCCGCCCAGCGGCACTGGCGGCTGGAAACCCTGGCCAAAATGGCCTGTCCGCCGATGTACCTGCCCATCATCAACCCCCTCGCTCGTAGCGAGTACACCCAATGCGAGCAGTGGCGTGCCCAGATCCTCGCCCGGTTGCGCCCCGAGCACCCACGGCTGGTCGTGCTCAGCATGTGGCGGGGGTATTCGACCGACTTCGGCTTCACTTCGTATGACTCGGCGTGGATCACCAGCCTGACCGGCCTGGTGCAGCAGGTGCGCGGCATGGGGGCGCAGGTGCTGGTGCTCGGCCCGATCCCCGATCCACACACCCTGGTGCCGATCTGCCTGTCCGCTCACCTCGACGACGCCACCGCCTGCTCACCGGCACGCTCGGCGGCGGTCAACCAGGCCGGCATCGCCGCCGAGACCGCCGCCACCAAGGCCGGCGGCGGACACTATGCCGACATCACCAACCTGTTCTGCACCGACCAGCGCTGCCCGGTCATCGTCGGCAACACCCTGGTGTACCCAGACATCTACAACGCCACCCATGTCACGGTCGAGTACTCACGCCTGGTGGCACCGGCCATCGGGGCGCTGGCCGAGCGCGCACTCGCCAACGCCGCCACCTAGCGCCGGCCGTGACGTCGCGTCGCTAAGCTCAAGGGCGGCACACGGACCGCTCTCGACGGCATCGGAAGGCATTAGTGCAGGTCACCAGCGTCGGACATGCAGGCTTCCGGATCGAGACGCATGCGGGCAGCATCTTGTGCGATCCCTGGGTCAACCCGGCCTACTTCGCGGCATGGTTCCCGTTCCCGGACAACAGCAGGTTGGACTGGGGCCAGCTGGGCCAATGCGACTACCTGTACATCTCGCATCTGCACAAGGACCATCTCGATGCGAAGCTGCTCGCGGCCCACGTCAACAAAGACGCGGTGGTGCTGCTACCGGACTATCCGATGCCGGACCTGCGCGGTGAGCTGGAAAAGCTGGGGTTTCACCGGTTCTTCGAAACGACCAACTCTGTCAAGCACCGCGTCGACGGGCCGAAGGGGCCGCTCGACGTGATGATCATCGCGCTGCGCGCACCGGCCGACGGGCCGATCGGCGACTCGGCTCTGGTGGTCTCCGACGGCGAGACCACCGTGTTCAACATGAACGACGCCCGGCCGGTGGACCTGGATGTCCTGCCTTCGAAGTTCGGCCACGTCGACGTCCACATGCTGCAGTACTCCGGCGCGATCTGGTACCCGATGGTCTACGACATGCCCGCGCGGGCCAAAGAAGCGTTCGGCACCCAAAAACGCCAACGCCAGATGGACCGCGCGCGCCAGTACGTCGCTCAGGTCGGCGCCAGCTGGGTGATCCCGTCGGCGGGCCCGCCGTGCTTTTTGGATCCGGAGCTGCGTCACCTCAACGACGACCGCGGCGATCCCGCCAACATCTTCCCCGACCAGATGGTGTTCTTAGAGCAGATGCGCGCCCACGGCCACGATCGCGGGTTGCTGATGATGCCCGGTTCGACGGCTGAATTCACTGGCTCACAGCTGAATTCGCTGACCCACCCGCTGCCCGACGAGGAGGTCGAGGCCATCTTCACCACCGGCAAGGCGGCCTACATCGCCGACTATGCCGCCCGGATGGCGCCGGTGATCGCAGCGGAGAAGGCCGGCTGGACGCCCGCATCCGGCGAGCCGCTGCTGGAGCCGCTGCGGGCACTGTTCGAACCGATCATGTCCCAAAGCGACGAAATCTGCGACGGCATCGGCTACCCCGTCGAACTAGTGCTCGGCAAAGAGGCTGTCGTCCTCGATTTTCCGAAACGCACGGTGCGCGAACCGATTCCCGACGAGAAGTTCCGGTACTCGTTCGAGATCGCGCCGGAGCTGGTGCGCACCGTGCTGCGCGACAACGAGCCGGACTGGGTCAACACGATCTTCTTGTCCACCCGCTTCAAAGCCTCGCGGGTCGGCGGCTACAACGAATACCTGTACACGTTCTTCAAGTGCCTGACCGACGAGCGCATCGCCTACGCCGACGGCTGGTTCGCCGAAACACACGACGACACCGCGTCGATCACCATGGACGGCTGGGAGATTCAGCGCCGCTGCCCGCACCTGAAGGCCGACCTGTCCAGATTCGGTGTGGTGGAGGACAACACGCTGACCTGTAACCTTCACGGGTGGCAGTGGGACTTGGCCAGCGGCCGCTGCCTGACGGCCCGCGGTCACGAGCTTCGGTGCAGGCGGCTGTGAGCATGAACGATTGCTACGACGACGGGCTGGTGCAGCTTGATCGCCAGGCGATCACGTTGCGCCGCTATCACTTTCCGTCGGGCACGTCGAAGGTGATCCCCCTGGCGAAGATCCGCGGATATAAGTCGGAGCCGCTGGGTTTGTTCATCCACCGCTTCCGGATCTGGGGCAGCTCGGATCTGCGCCGCTGGCTGCCGCTGGACGTGCGCCGGCCGCTCAAGTCGACGTTGATCACCTTGGACGTGCCGGGCACTCGGCCCAGCCCAGCATTGACTCCGGCCAATCCGCAGGAGTTCACCGCGCTGCTCGACGAATTGCTGGACCAGGCCCGTTAGCCGCCGGTCTCGGCCAGCGCCTGATGTGCCGCGTTGTAGCCGGGAATAAACGTTATCCCCGGCCCGCCGTGGCACCCCGCACTCGCCAGGTAGAGCCCGTCGAGCGGGATCGGCTGGCCCAGAAAGCCTTTGGGTCCGGGCCGGTTCGGGCCGATCTGGTTGGGGTTCAAGAGTCCGTGGCAGTAGTCGCCGCCCGGTGCGCCGAACATCGTGCCCATGTGGCGCGGGGTGAAGGTGGTGTGCCGGATGATGCTGCGCTCGAAGTTGGGCGCCAGCCGGGTGATCTTGTCGATCACCCGCTGACCCATCTCCACCTTCATCTGGCCGTAGGAATGCGCACCGCCCTCGATCGGGAACCAGAGCGCGAACGCCGACGCGGCGTGTTTGCCCGGCGGCGCGAGCTGCGGGTCGTGCACCGACGGGATCTGCAGCACGACGGTCGGGTCGGCCGGCACGATCCCGCGCCGACAGTCCTCCCACTGCTGCTGCACTTCTTCAGGCGTGCTGAAAATACCGATCGATGCCTGCATGTCCGGGTCATTGACGGCCTCGTAGGGTGCAGCGAACTCTGGTGGCGCATCCAGGGCGAAGTGCATCTGCAGGTAGCTGCCCCGGTGGTCGATGCGCGCGTAGCGCTCCCGGATGTCGGCGGGCAGCGCGGCGGCATCGATCAGCTCGTTGATGGTCAGATCCGGTGCGACGGCCGATACGACGACGGGGGCCGTCACCGTGTCGCCGGCGTCGATGCGTACACCGTGGACTGCGCCGTCGCCGACGACGATTTCGGTCACCTTGGTGCGCAGCCGCAGTTCGCCGCCGTGGGTTTCGAACAGTTCCCGCAGGTGCGTCGTGAGCGCCCCGATCCCGCCCCGCAACTTCTTCATCAGCACGGTGTCGGCGTCGGGAACGCCGAGCCCGAACGCCAGTGCGGCCGCGCTGCCTGGTGTGGCCGGCCCGCGGTAAAGGGTGTTGACGGCCAGCACGGTGAACGAGCCGCGCAGCGCGCCGTGCTTCTCCCGGTCCGGGAGGTAGCGGTCCAGGATGTCGGTGACCGAGCCGAACAACATGTCGTCGATCGCCGAGCGTTCGAATTCGTTGGTGGCGCAGGCGAACATCTCGTCGAGGGTTTTCGGCGGGGCGCCGGCTTCGAACCGGCCCAGTGCCCGCGTCGGCGCCTGGCTCCAGGCCAGCAGCCCCGCCATGCCGTTGACGGCGTCTGCGCCGTGCACGTCGCCCAGATGAGCGAGCAGCTTCACGGGGTCGGTGTACTGGATGACGGGATCGTCGCCAACCCCGCGCAGCGCTACCGACATGACCTCGGAGTCGACGGTCGCCAAGATGTCCAGACCCAGCTCGCGGGTGACCGTCGCCGACGTCGGGAACTGCACTGAGCCGGCGATCTCGAACCGGTAGCCGTCGAACAACTCGACGGTTGAGGCCATGCCGCCCGCGTAGCGTTTGGCCTCCAGACATATGGTGCGCAGGCCCGCGCGCTGCAGGATCAAAGCCGCGGCCAAGCCGTTGTGTCCGGCACCGATGACGATTGCGTCGTAGTCAGCCATAAGCTTCCGCCCTTCCAGCCCTGCTGCGCAGGCTGGCACGGATCCTCCGTTTTGTCAATTATGACAAAACTATTGGTCGCGGCGCAGGAGTCCGCCGTCCAGGAAGGTCAGGGCGTCATGACACAAGCTGGCAAGCCCGGCCAGCGACCGATCTTGGCCGAGCATCCAGAGCTCCATCGCGCCGAACACCGCGGCCGCGATGCAGCGGGCGGTCACCGTGACCCGCAGCCGGTCCTCGACGGTGTCGGCGGGCTCCGCACGGCTTAGCCGTTCGGCGACGGCGTCGGCGAAGTCGGATTCGACCTGGCGGATGTGCCGAACGATCCGTCCGGAGTCGAGTTCGGCGTCGCGCAGCGCGGCGATCTTCGCCACCGCGTCAACGTCATAGGGGAACGCGAAGATGGCCGCTTGCACGGACTCGGTGATCGGTTCGTCGGTCGGCCGGGCGGCCAGCGCTGCGCGAAACCAGTGCAGTCCGGCGTCGTAGTCGGCGAACAGCAGATCGTGTTTCGACGAGAAGTGCCGATAAAACGTCCGCAGCGACACCCCGGCGTCCGCCGCGATCTGCTCGGCCGATGTCTCCTCGAAACCCTGGGCCAAAAACCGCACCATCGCGGCTTGCCGCAACGCCTCCCGGGTGCGTTCGCTGCGCGCGGTCTGCGCGGGCCGGACCATGCCTGTACGGTACCCCG
>NZ_DASRBZ010000156.1:0-6394 GCF_035653355.1 Mycobacterium sp.
GATGAGACGATCAGCACGTAGCCACGCCGGTCGATCACCGATGGAAGGGCAGCCCGCACGGTGTGGTACACGCCGAGGACATTGACCTCGATGAGCCGCCGAAACGCTTGTGGATCGACCTGGAGCACCGAGCCGTAGCTACCAATTCCGGCGTTCGCGATCACCGTGTCGATGCCGCCGAAGCGCTTAACGGCCTGGTCGACGGCGGCCTGCATTGCCGCGCGGTCGCGGACGTCGGCGACAACAGTTAGCACCCGATCGTCGCCCAGTTCGCCTGCCAGCTTCTTGAGCTGTGCATCGTCTAAGTCGGTCAGCACCAGTTTGGCGTCCATGCCATGCAAGCGACGGGCGACCTCGGCACCGATTCCGCCAGCACCACCGGTGATGAACACGACTTGGGCATTTACTGAGGTCATTACAGCTCCACTCCTAACAACGCGTCGACCGCGGTTGCCACCGCCTGTGGAGCAGCGGATTCATGGCCCCCGTAGTCCAGTGCGTCGGTGACCCAGCCATCAACCGCGGCAAGGGCTTTCGCGGTGTCGAGGTCGTCGGCCAAATACCGGCGAACCCGGCTGATGGTGTCGGTGGCATCGGGACCGGCGGGCAGCGCGGTCGCGGTGCGCCACCGGTGCAGGCGAGCGGTGGCCTCGTCGAGGAGTTGTGCGTCCCAGTAGCGGTCGGCGCGATAATGCCCTGCCAGCAAGCCCAGCCGGATCGCCGACGGCTCGACGCCTTGCCCGCGCAGCGTCGATACCAACACCAGGTTGCCCCGGCTCTTGGACATCTTGTGCCCGTCCCAGCCGATCATCCCGGCGTGTACGTAGTGGCGGGCGAATCGCCTTTCCCCGGTTACACATTCGGCGTGGGCGGCGGTGAACTCGTGGTGCGGGAAGATGAGGTCGCTGCCGCCGCCCTGGATGTCGAGGCCGCTACCGATGCGGCTCAGTGCGATCGCGGCGCATTCGACGTGCCAGCCGGGCCGGCCGGGCCCGAATGGTGCCGGCCAGCTCGGCTCTCCGGGCCGCGCGGCCCGCCACATCAGCGCGTCGAGTTCGTCGCTCTTGCCTTGCCGGTTCGGGTCGCCGCCACGCTCGGCGAACAGCCGCAGCATCGTTTCGCGGTCATAGCCGGATTCGTAGCCGAACTGAAGGGTGGCGTCGGCCCGGTAGTAGACGTCGGGATATTGGCCGTCGACAACATAGGCGGCGCCGGAGGCCAGCATCTTCTCGACGAGCTCGACGACTTCCGCGACCGCCTCGGTCGCTGAAACGTATTGCTGCGGAGCCAGCACCCGCAGCGCCGCCATATCGTCGCGAAACAGCGTGACCTCGCGCGCGGCAAGCTCGCGCCAGTCGACACCGTCGCGGTCGGCGCGCTCGAACAGTGGATCGTCCACGTCGGTGACGTTCTGCACGTACTGCACTTCGTGACCCAGGTCCAGCCACAACCGGTGCACCAAGTCGAAGGCCAGATAGGTCGCGGCATGGCCAAGATGGGTGGCGTCGTAAGGGGTGATGCCGCAGACGTACATGGTTGCCGTCTTGCCTGCTGCCACTGGACGCACCTGGCGATCGGCGGTGTCATACAGCCGCAGCTCCGGCCCGCGTCCCGGCAACACCGGTCGGGGCGGGGACGGCCAGGATTGCATACCGTCGACTTTAAGCGTGGCGACGATGCGGGCCGGAACGGCCCGAGGAGGAGCCGCGCAATCCAGCACCAGCGGAACGCTAGCTAGCCAACCAAATGGCACCGACGTTGGATGGCGGCGACCCGCTGCGCCCGGCTACGCCGCGCTTGCGATCGCCTCCAGCAGCACGTCGGCCAGCTCCGGGCGGCACATCAGCAGATCAGGCAGATACGGGTCCGGCCGGTTGTAGACCAGCTCCGAGCCGTCCAGCCGCGACGCGTGTAGGCCCGCCGCCAACAGCACACCCGCGGGGGCGGCCGAGTCCCACTCCCACTGCCCGCCGGCATGGACGTAGGCGTCGGCATCGCCGCGCACCACCGACATCGCCTTCGCGCCGGCCGACCCGATCCGAACCATTTCTATGTCCAGCCGTTCCCGTAGCCGGTACAGCACCGCGGGCGGCCGGCTCGCGCTGGCAGTGATGCGAATCGGCCCCGAGCGCGCTGCGGTGTTCGCAACGACGGTGTCGCTGCGATACAGCTCACCGAGCGCAGGCAACGCGACCGCCGCGTCGGTGATGGCGCCGGCCGGCCCGCGGTCGCGCTGCCACAACGCCACATGGACCGCCCAGTCGTCACAGCCTGGCGTGGAGAATTCGCGGGTGCCGTCCAACGGGTCGACGATCCATACCCGATCGGACTCCAACCGGGAGAGGTCGTCATAGGCTTCCTCGCTGAGCACCGCGTCACCAGGCCGCTCGGCCCGCAGCCGCCGCAGCAGCAGCGCGTTGGCTTGCGCGTCGCCGGCATCGCCGAGCAGCCACGGATAGTCGAACCCGACGTCGCCGCGCACCGCCAGCAACAGCTTTCCGGCGTCCCCGGCCAATTGAGCGGCCAGCGCGGCGTCGGTCAGGTCGCGGGCTGGGCTCACCGATCCAGTATTGCCGACCGCCGACTGGGGCCGACCGCCAGCGGCCTAGACGTATCAGCGGTTCTCTGCAATCCACTCAGCGGTAAAGCGCTGCAGTTCGGTGACGCCGGTGCCGACCTGGCTGCCGATCATCCTTTCGATCGGGCCTCCCACCAGTGGGACTTTGACCGCCACGGTCCCATTCACCTCCCACCGCGAACCACTGCTGACCGGCGTCAGCAACGCCTCGCACAGCCCGGAGACCGGCGCCCCGCGCATCGCCACCTTGACCTCGCCGCGCACCCGGCCCCCGTCGAGCGGGATCCAGCGCTCGCTGTGAATCGTCTCCAGATCACCGCGGCCCACCTTGGCCGCCACTTTCGGCAGCCGCTCCCGCAGAACGCTGGCTTTGACGACAACGGTCACCGCGCCGCGCGCGTCGACGACAAAGGAGTCCACCCAGGCGCTGTCGTTACCGCCGACAGCCAGCCTCGCCTGCCAGTAGTCGTTGTCGCCGAACGCCGCAAGGATTTGGTCGACGCCGGCCGGAGAGTCAACCGAGTAGGCGAACGAGCGCGGCATAGCAAGGGAGCGTATCGGTTTCGATCGCCGCGTCAGAACGCCGGCCACGGAATAGGACGATGCCGGTCGGGAGTGGGCATCACCGGGTTGTCCAGCAACGCGCGAGCCCGTCGGCGCAACGCGGCGATTTCGCGGGCTGTGATGTGGCCGGCCAGCGTGTCGGCGAACGAGCCGCGCAGCGCTTCGGCCAGTGCGGCAACCGCGTCCAAGGTTTCGTCGTCGATGGGCTTGCCCGCCCAGCCCCACAGCACCGTTCGCAACTTGTCCTCGACGTGCAGGCAGACACCGTGGTCCACTCCATAAACCCGCCCGTCGAGTCCGCGCAGGATGTGGCCGCCCTTGCGGTCGGCATTGTTGATCAGCACGTCAAAGACCGCCATTCGCCGCAATCGGAGGTCGTCAGCGTGCATCAAAATGACTTCGTCCCCGGCATAGTCGTAGGCGCGCAGCACCGGCAGATAGCCCGCCGGCGGTTTGCCGGCGGGAAACAGGTCCACCAAGTCAGGCGTCCGATCGGCGTCGAAACCCCCGGTGTCCGGCGCGTCACCGGGTTGGTGCACCCACAGCTGCAGCATGCCCCGGCCAGCCGGCCCGTCGCGAATGATGGTGTAGGGCACGATGTTCCAGCCCAGCTGCGTCGACACCAGATACGCGCCGAGTTCACGGCCCGCCAGCGTTCCGTCGGGAAAATCCCACAGCGGCTGCTCACCGGCGATCGGTTTGTAGACGCAGTGCACGCTGCGCTGACCCAGCGTCGCCTCGCACAGAAACGTGGCGTTACTCGCCGAGCGAATGCGTCCCAGGACCGTCAGCTCGCCGCGCCGCAACACCTCGCGATCATCAGGCCTCGGCGTCATCGTCAGACCCGAGCAGCGCGCTGCGCCGATAGCCGTTGGTGCGCGCGCAGATGTGTCCCTCCGGGTCCAGCGGTTCGTCGCACAGCGGACACGGCGGACGGCCCGCCGAGATGACGCGATGCGACCGGGTCGCGAACTGCCGAGCCGACTCCGGGGTCAAAAACACCCGCACCGCGTCGGGACCTTCCTCGGTGTCGTCAAGCACCACCGACGCGTCGAACTCGGTGTCGGTGACCGCCAGCAACTCGACCACCACGGTCTGCGCCTCGGAATCCCAGCCCAGTCCCATGGTGCCAACCCGGAACTCGGCGTCGATCGGAGTGATCAGCGGGCTGAGGTCTTCGACCTCGGTGGTCTCCGGCGGCACCGGCGTTCCGAACCTGCGATGTACCTCATATAGCAACGCGCCGATGCGGTCGGCGAGCACCGCGACCTGCTGCTTCTCCAGCACCACCGACACCACCCGGTTGTCATGGACGGCTTGCAGGTAGAAGGTGCGGTTTCCGGGCTGGCCGACGGTCCCGGCGACGAAGCGGTCGGGTGTGCGAAAGACATGAATTGCTCGGGCCATGGCATCTCCAAAATACCGGGAATTGCCGCTTGGATGTAATTCCCGGCAATTGCGCCGCATACGCATTTGCGAAGACGCGCGGCCCTTCCCAGTTAATCGGTGGAGCCGCCCACCACCGCGTCGCCGGGCGGCATCTCTTTGTCGGGCGCGGCATCCGGAGAAGGCGTCGCGGTCAGGGCGGCGGTCAGCCGGGCGCCGGTGTGGTTGACGTGCAACACGAATGGGCGCAGCTGGGTGTAGCGGATCACGCTCATCGATGCCGGGTCGGCGGTGATGCGCTGAAAGCTGTCCAGATGGTTGCCTAGCGCGTCGGCGACAACCGCTTTGATGACGTCGCCGTGGGTGCAGGCCAACCACAGCGCGTCACCGCTGTGCTGGTCGGCCAGCCGCCGGTCGTGGTCGCGGACCGCGGCCACCGCGCGCGCCTGCACGTGTGCCAACCCTTCGCCGTCGGGAAACACCGCCGCGCTGGGATGGGCCTGAACCACCGTCCACAACGGCTCCTTGGCCAGCTCGGCGATCTTGCGGCCTGTCCACTGCCCGTAGTCGACTTCGGAGAGTCGTTCGTCGACGACGGGCTGCAGGCCCAGCGCCTCGGCGAGCGGTTCGACCGTGCGCCGGCAGCGCAGCAGCGGTGAGGTCACCAGCGCCTTGACGGGCAGTTCAGCGAGGCGCGTGGTCAGTTCGGCGGCTTGCTCGCGGCCTCTGTCGTCGAGGTCCACGCCCTCGGAACGGCCGGCCAGTACTTGCGCGGTGTTCGATGTCGATCGGCCGTGTCGCAGCAAGATGACCGTCATGTCGCGGATACCGTCCCGGCCGCAAGCAAGGCCAGCACGCTGATCCCCGCGACGACGCGGTAGCCGACGAACCAATACATGCTGTGCCGCACGAGAAACCGCAGAAACCACGCCACCGCGCTGTAGCCGACGACGAACGCGATCAGCGTCGCCACCACCAGTTGTGGTCCGCTGGCGCTCATCCCCTCGCGCACCGGATGAAAAGCGTCGGGCAACGAAAACAGTCCCGAGGCGAACACCGCCGGAATGGCCAGCAGGAAACCGAATCGAGCGGCCAGCTCGCGGTCGAGCCCGAGAAACAGCCCGGCGCTGATCGTGGCGCCGGACCGCGAAACCCCCGGGACCAACGCCAGCGTTTGGGCACAGCCCACCACGATGGCATCCCGCACGGTCAGTTGCTCGACGTGTCTGGTCTGCCGCCCGAGATACTCCGCTGCGGCGATCACCGCCGAAAACAGCACTAGTGCCGTCGCCACCACCCACAGATTCCGCACGCCGGAGCGGATTTCGTCGGTGAAGACCACGCCGAGTACGCAGATCGGAACCGTTCCGACGATCACATACCAGCCCAGCCGATAGTCGGTGTCGCGCTGATCGACGTGGTTGTCGCGGCTGGCCCGAGCGCCGGAGCCAGCTCGGACGGGCGAACGCACCAGCCCGTTAACCCACGCGGTGGCGATGCGCACGATGTCGCGAGCGAAGTAGACGAGCACGGCGACCTCGGTGCCCAGCTGGGCGACCGCGGTGAAAGAGGCGCCGGCGTCGCGCCCGAACATGATGCGCGACACGATCGCCAGATGCCCCGAGGACGACACGGGCAGGAATTCGGTCAACCCCTGCACCACCGACAAAACGACGACCTGCCACCAAGACATCGCTGGGGCCGCAGTCACGACGACGACCGTACCTGGTGCCTATCGGCCCCTAGTGGCGGGAGTGCCGGAAGGTACTAGCGCGAAACAGGTTCGGCCAGCGCAACCGAATCCCGCACGGCCGCGGCGAGACTGCGTTGGTCGGTGAGGTCGATGCCGACCAGGCTGCGGGTTGC
>NZ_DASRBZ010000157.1:0-3487 GCF_035653355.1 Mycobacterium sp.
TCGTCGCTCTACGGGTTGCCGATGCGGCTGGCCAGTGACGCTCGCCGTTTCGACTCGTGGCCGGCGTGGTTCAGCTTGTTCGGCGCCGGGATGTCCCTGCGGTGGCTGGCGACGCTGGATCGGGCCGACGTGCACGCGCACACCGTGGGGTTGGCGAACCGGTTGCGGGCCGGATTAGAGCTGCCGCCAGTGAATTCCGCGATCGTGTCCATCCCGGGCGACCACTCGGCTGATGCGTTGCGCAACGCCGGCATCCGGGCAGCCGTGCGCGCGGGTGGGGTGCGCGTCGGATTTCACCTCTACAACACCGAGGCCGACCTGGACCGCCTGCTGGACGCGCTGCACGCGTCGTAATCAATGCGCCGCCGGCTGGCACGCTTTCGTAGTCAACCGCGGGGCTCGTCGTCGTCGACACGGCGAGTGCCGCGGGTGATGACCATCCACCGCCGAACCGGCAGATCCCAGCGGCGCTGCGGCAGCTCGGTGACATCGGTGAGCGACCTGACGACGGCCTGCGTCAGGCCCATGATCGCGGCCATCACCGGCAGCAGCGGTTGGAACGGTTTGGCCGCCGAGCGGACGGTGCTGATACGCCTGGCGACGACGTAGCGCTCGATGCAGTGATACAGCCACGCGCCGACACCCAGCGCGTAGATCGCCAAGGCCGCCGCAATGACGGCCAGCCCGTAGGCGGCGCACGCGACGGCTCCCAGCACGACGGTCGCCGCGAGCGCGGAGGCGATGACGACGCGCAGCTCGGGCCGGGTCATGATTCGGGCCCCTGCTCGCGCGGCGCCGCCCGAACCGCCTGGGCGGCGGCGCGGATCTGCGGTGTCACCAGCATGATCTGGCCGAGCACGCCGTTGACGAAGCCGGGCGACTCGTCGGTGGACAGCTCCTTGGCCAGCTCGACCGCCTCGTCGACGGCGACCGGCTCAGGCACGTCGTCGGCGTGCAGCAGCTCCCACACCGCCACCCGCAGGATGGCGCGATCCACTGCCGGCAAGCGATCGAGCGTCCAGCCCTGAAGATGCGAGGCGATCAGGTCGTCGATGTGGTCGGTGTGCTCACTGACCCCGCGCGCCACGGTGATCGTGTACGGGTGCAGCGGCGCCACATCGGGATTGGCGTCGGCCAGCGCTGTGCGTGCATCGGCCATTGCGGCCGGGCTCAGGCCGCGGGCCTCGGCTTCAAACAGCAGGTCGACGGCGCGCTTGCGGGCCTGGTGCCGTCCCTTGACCGGCTTAGGCATGGTTACGCGCGGCCGAGGTAGCTGCCGTCGCGGGAATCCACCTTCAGCTTGTCGCCGGTGTTGATGAACAGCGGCACGTTGATCTGCGCGCCGGTCTCCAGGATGGCCGGCTTGGTGCCGGCGCTGGACCGGTCGCCCTGCAGGCCCGGCTCGGTGTGGGTGACTTCCAGTTCGACGGTGACCGGCAGTTCGATGTACAGCGGTGTGCCGTTGTGGAACGCCACCTGCACAGGCATGCCTTCCAGCAGGAACCGGGCCGCGTCGCCGACCAGCGATTCGGGGATATGGTGCTGCTCGTAGTCCTGGCTGTCCATGAACACGAAGTCCGAGCCGTCGCGGTACAGGTACGTCGTGTCGCGCCGGTCGACGGTGGCGGTCTCCACCTTCACGCCCGCGTTGTAGGTCTTGTCGACGACCTTGCCAGAGACCACGTTCTTCAGCTTGGTCCGCACGAACGCCGGGCCCTTGCCGGGTTTGACGTGCTGGAATTCGACGATCTGCCACAGCTGGCCGTCGATCACCAGCACCAGTCCGTTTTTGAAGTCGGCAGTCGTTGCCACAGTCGGTGACTCTCCTACACGATGGCCAGTTCCTTGGGGAACCGGGTGAGCAATTCCGGTGTGTGACCGGACGTTTCGTCAGCCACGACGAGGGTGTCCTCGATGCGGACACCGCCCCGGTCGGGCAAATAGACACCGGGCTCCACGGTCACCACGGAGCCCGCCAGTAGTGTACCGGCGGCCGTCGCGTTGATCCCCGGCGCTTCGTGGATCTGCAGGCCCACCCCGTGGCCCAGACCGTGGCCGAAGCGCTCGCCGTGGCCGGCGTCGATAATCACCTGGCGCGCCGCGGCATCCACGTCTTGGAGATTCGCCCCCGCCCGCAGCGCCTCGCGGCCGGCCCGCTGTGCGGCAGCGACCAGGTGATAGATCTCGTGCTGCCAGTCGGCGGCACGGCCGAGCACGAAGGTGCGGGTCATGTCGGAGTGGTAGCCGGCAACCAGCGCGCCGAAGTCGATCTTGACGAAGTCGCCGGCGCTCAACACGGCGTCGGTGGGCCGATGGTGTGGGATCGCCGAATTGGGCCCGGCCGCCACGATCGTCTCGAACGACACGCCTTCGGCGCCGTGGTCGAGCATCAGGTTCTCCAGCTCGCGGCTGACCTCCCGCTCGGTGCGGCCGGGCCGCAGGCCGCCGCGCTCGATCAAGTCGGTCAGCGCCGCGTCGGCCGCTTCGCAGGCCAGCCGCAGCAGCGCCACCTCGCCGGCGTCTTTGACCTCGCGCAGCGCCTCCACCGTGCCCGAGGCGCGCACCAGCTCCGTCGCCCCCGCCTCAGCGGAGAGCCCGTCGAAGCCGTCGACGGTGACCACGTGGCTTTCGAAACCGAGGCGCCGCACACCCGCGGCTGCGGCGCGCCCCACCAGATGACGCCCGCAGGCCCGCTCGATGGCGATCTCCAGATCGGGCGCCTGCTGCGCGGCCTGAGTGCGGTAGCGCCCGTCGGTGGCGAGCACTGGAGTCCGGTCGTCGGCGAACACCAGCAGCGCGGCGTTAGAGCCGGTGAAACCGGACAGGTACCGCACGTTGACCAGGTCGCTGACCAGCATCGCGTCGAGCCCGTCGGTAACGATTCGTGACCTCAGATTGTCTCGCCGCTGGGAATGCGTCACAACCGCTGACGCTACTCGCTACGCTGTGGCCCCATGACTAACTGGAGGCTGCGCGGACTGGTGTTCGCCGCTGCGATGGTCATCGTCCGCTTGTTGCAAGGGGCGTTGATCAACGCGTTTCCCACACAGGCGGGGTTGATCAGCATCGTGCTGGTGCTCCTGTTATTCATCGCCGCTCTGGTCTGGGGGCTGCGGGACGGTCGTGCAGACGCCTCGGCGGAGCCCGACCCGGACCGCCGCCGGGATCTGGCGATGACGTGGCTGCTGGCCGGCCTGACAGCCGGCATCGTGAGCGGCGCCGTGGTGTTTGTGATCTCGCTGCTCTACAAAGGCCTCTATGCCGGCGGGCTGCTTAACGAGCTGACGACGTTCGCCGCCTTCACCGCGCTGTTGGTGTTCCTGCCGGCGATGGGCGGGGTGGCTTTGGGCCGCTGGCTCATCGACCGCCACGCTCCGCCGCCACCGAAGCACGGCCAGCGCGAGGATGACACCGACGTGTTTGAAGCGGTCCACGAGGACGAGACCCCGACCGAGGGGATGTCCGCGGTGAAGGGCCATGACCAAGA
>NZ_DASRBZ010000158.1:0-2398 GCF_035653355.1 Mycobacterium sp.
CGGTCGAACTGCGGTGAGGGCGGCGAGCATGTCAGCCGCTACGAGCGCGACCCGAACGGCGACTGGCGCCGCAGCGCGATCAAACAGGTCGCCTCGGCTCGGTTCGGCGTCACCTCGCACTACCTGACCAACTGCACCGACATCCAGATCAAGATGGCGCAGGGCGCCAAACCCGGTGAGGGCGGCCAGCTTCCGGGCGGCAAGGTGTATCCGTGGATCGCCGAGGTGCGGCACTCCACGCCCGGTGTGGGGCTGATCTCCCCGCCACCGCACCACGACATCTACTCCATCGAGGACTTGAAACAGCTGATCCACGACCTGAAAAATGCCAATCCGCAGGCCCGCATCCACGTGAAGCTGGTCGCCGAGAACGGTGTCGGCACCGTCGCCGCTGGCGTGTCCAAGGCCCACGCCGACGTGGTGTTGATCTCCGGACACGACGGCGGTACCGGCGCCACCCCGCTGACGTCGATGAAGCACGCCGGCGCGCCGTGGGAGCTTGGCCTCGCTGAGACGCAGCAGACCTTGCTGCTCAACGGGTTACGCGACCGGATCGTGGTCCAGGTCGATGGGCAGCTGAAGACCGGTCGCGACGTGATGGTCGCCGCGCTGCTGGGGGCCGAGGAATTCGGGTTCGCCACCGCGCCGCTGGTGGTGTCGGGCTGCATCATGATGCGGGTGTGCCACCTGGACACCTGCCCGGTCGGGGTGGCCACACAGAACCCGGTGCTGCGGGAGCGTTTCACGGGCAAGCCCGAGTTCGTCGAGAACTTCTTCATGTTCATCGCCGAAGAAGTGCGGGAATACATGGCGCGGTTGGGTTTCCGCACCCTCAACGAGGCTATCGGCCAGGTGAACGCGCTGGACACCACGCTGGCGCGGGCGCATTGGAAGGCGCACAAGCTGGACCTGGCGCCGGTGTTGCACGAGCCGGAGTCGCCGTTCATGAACCAAGATCTCTACTGCAGTTCCAGCCAGGACCACGGGCTGGACAAGGCGTTGGACCAGCAGTTGATTGTGATGAGCCGCGAGGCGCTGGATTCCGGGACGCCGGTGCGGTTCTCCACGACGATCTCCAATGTCAACCGCACGGTGGGCACCATGCTCGGTCACGAGGTGACCAAAGCTTATGGCGGCCAAGGTCTTCCCGACGGCACCATCGACATCACGTTCGACGGTTCCGCGGGCAACAGCTTCGGGGCGTTCGTGCCGAAAGGCATCACGCTGCGGGTCTACGGCGACGCCAACGACTATGTCGGCAAGGGCCTGTCCGGCGGGCGGATTGTGGTGCGACCCTCGGACAACGCGCCGGAGGACTATGTCGCCGAGGACAACATCATCGGCGGCAATGTTGCCCTGTTCGGCGCCACTGGCGGCGAGGCCTTCTTACGCGGGGTGGTCGGCGAACGGTTCGCGGTCCGTAACTCCGGAGTCCACGCGGTGGTCGAAGGCGTCGGGGACCACGGCTGCGAGTACATGACCGGCGGCAAGGTCGTCGTCCTCGGCCGCACCGGGCGCAATTTCGCCGCCGGAATGTCCGGCGGCGTGGCCTATGTCTACGACCCCGACGGCGAGCTCCCGGGGAATCTGAACACCGAAATGGTGCAGCTCGAGGGTCTGGACGATGATGACCTGGACTGGCTTTACGGCATGATCCAGTCTCACGTCGACAACACCGATTCCACAGTCGGGCAACGCATCCTGTCCGACTGGGCATCGGAGCAGCGGCACTTCGTCAAGGTGATGCCGCTCGACTACAAGCGCGTCCTGCAGGCGATCGCCGAGGCGGAACGGGACGGCGCCGACGTCGACCAGGCAATCATGGCGGCCGCGCATGGCTGACCCCAAGGGCTTCCTGAAATACACCCACCGGGAGTTGCCCAACCGCCGCCCGGTGGAGTTGCGCCTGCGCGACTGGAAAGAGGTCTACGAAGACTTCGATCACGGGGTGCTGCAGCAGCAGGCGACTCGCTGCATGGATTGCGGGATTCCTTTCTGCCACAATGGATGTCCGCTGGGCAACCTGATCCCGGAATGGAATGACCTGGTGCGTCGGGGCCGTTGGCGTGATGCCATCGAGCGGTTGCACGCCACCAACAACTTCCCTGACTTCACCGGGCGGCTCTGCCCGGCGCCCTGCGAGCCGTCCTGCGTGCTTGGGATCAACCAGGATCCGGTGACCATCAAGCAGATCGAGCTGGAGATCATCGACAAGGCCTTCGACGAAGGCTGGGTCGTTCCGCTGCCCCCGGACAAGCTGACCGGGAAGACGGTCGCGGTGGTGGGCTCTGGTCCGGCCGGTTTGGCGGCCGCCCAGCAACTCACCCGCGCGGGCCACAGCGTGACCGTCTTCGAGCGCGAAGACCGCATCGGCGGGCTGCTGCGCTACGGCATCCCC
>NZ_DASRBZ010000159.1:0-2150 GCF_035653355.1 Mycobacterium sp.
GTTGCACCGCGGGTGTCGAATCGCCGTGTGGCAGTGGAGGTTCAGCAATGTAGGGGTATTCGTTGACCCCGGTGACGGCGGTGCGGCGGTGCGCAATGTCGTCGGCGCGGCGCGCGGCGAGTTCGGCGATCTGGTCGATCAAGTAGTCACGGGCGTCGACGAACCCGCCGCGGGCTTCGATGTCTTGGAAATGCTTCCATGCTTGCTGCGCCAGTTGTTCCGTGAGGTCCTCGACATACCACGATCCGCCCGCCGGGTCGAGGACCCGTCCGATGTGCGACTCCTCGAGCAGCAGCAGCTGTGTGTTGCGGGCGATCCGGCGCGAGAAGCTTTTCGGTGTGCCCGGGTAGCCGCCGGGAATCGCGACGTCGAACGGCAACACCCGCACGGTGTCGGCACCGCCGACGCCCGCGCCGAAGGCAGCGACTGTGGTGCGCAGCATGTTCGCCCACGGATCACGCTGGGTCATCATCGGCAGTGAAGTCTCCGCGTGCAGGACGGCCGCTCCGCTGTGGGGTTCGCCCCCTACTTCGGCCACCCGCGCCCACAGCTGTCGCGCCGCGCGCATCTTCGCGATCGTCATGAACTGGTCGTCGTCGGCGGCGAGTCGAAAACTGATCTGCTGCAGTGCGTTTGCGACGGATATTCCGGACTCGCCGAGCATCCGAAGATAGGCCACCGCGGCGGCGATACTGCCGGCGAGCTCCCACGCGGTGCTGGCGCCGCGATTGTGGAGGGCCGCGCCGTCGACGGTGATGGCGCGCACGCCCGGAGCCCCGGCGACTCGTGATGCGACCGCCACCACTTCCTCGAGCGACGGGGCCGCACGATCGGTCAACGGCGCAGTCAGCGGGTCGGCGCCGAGATCGACAGACAGCATCGCCCGCTTGTCGGCGTCCACCTCGGCCACCAAGGCCAGCATGGTGTAAGCGGCGGTCGGATAGTCGGCGCCGGCATCGAGAATGATCGGTACTAGCTCTAAGTGCACACCGGCCAGCAGCCGGTCGAGCTGGGCCGGCGCCACACCGGATTCGCCGATCCGCAGCACCAGCGCGCTGACCCCGTCGTTCAGTGCGGCCAGTAGTCCCGCGTTGTCCTCGCTGCCATTGCTGGGGAACGCTTCGGCGACTTTCCAGCCGGCGTTGACGTCGCGGTGCGGGTTGGCGCCGCGCACGAAGGGGAATTCGCCGGGGAGCGGCCGCTCCGGCCGCGCGTCCAACGCGGTGTAGAGCGCCCGGACCGGAAACCCTTCGTACGTCGGCGTATCTAGCAGCCGCTCGGGTTCGTCGCCGAGTTCGTGGGCGCTGCGCCGGGTGCTCTTCGCCAGCACCTCCGCGACAGCCGTGCGCCACCGGGCACGTGCCTGCGCCAGCTCGGCGGGCTCGGACGACGCATCGACGGACACCGGCGGCTCCTGTTGTCGCAGAGTCTGGTTTGCCCGGCGCCTGCACAGGCCGTTCCCGGCCCCGCATCGTCGCCGGGCTCGCCACTTGACACCCAGGCTAATTGATCGCGATCGGCGGTTAGGAGCCGAGGTGTGGCGGACGCTGGCGAATCGCCGGACACCGGAAACGAACTGTCTACCGACCAGCCGTAGCCTTAGGGACCGTGCCGGTTCCCACCACCAGCAAGATCGCCGACACCTTTCGTGGCGTCGCTTCCGCGGTGGTCGCAACGGCCCGTCAGGTGCCCCGGCGGCGCATCACCCTGACGGCGTTGACGATTGCGGTGCTGGTCGCGGTGGCGTTGCTAATCCCGCTTCCGACCGCGGTGCAATTGCGGGACTGGGCCGAATCGGTGGGGCCCTGGTTTCCGCTCGCTTTCATGGGCGCGCACATCGTCGTCACGGTGTTGCCGTTTCCGCGCACCGCGTTCACGCTGGCCGCCGGCCTGCTGTTCGGGCCAGCGCTCGGTGTGGTGCTGGCGGTACTGGCCAGCACGGCCAGTGCGGTGATCGCGCTGGTGCTGGTTCGGGTGGCGGGGTGGCAGCTGAGCCGTCTCGTGCGGCATCGAGCGGTCGATAGCGTCGACGAGCGGCTGCGTGACCGCGGCTGGCCGACGATCCTTTCATTGCGGCTGATTCCCGCCGTGCCGTTCTCGGTGCTCAACTATGCCGCCGGTGCGTCGGCTGTGCGCGTGTTGCCGTACAC
>NZ_DASRBZ010000160.1:0-4305 GCF_035653355.1 Mycobacterium sp.
CCACGACGGGCGCGGTGGCGGCGGCGAAGGCGCTCAGCGCTTCGCTCCGCTCAACAGTTGGCCCGACAATGCCAGCCTCGACAAAGCGCGCAGGTTGCTCTGGCCGGTCAAAAAGAAGTACGGCAAGAAAATCTCCTGGGCCGACCTGATCATCTTCGCCGGCAACTGTGCCTATGAATCCATGGGGTTCAAGACGTTCGGCTTCGCCTTCGGGCGCGAGGACGTCTACGAACCTGAGGAGATGTTCTGGGGTCCCGAGGACACCTGGCTCGGCGACGAGCGCTACAGCGGCGAAAGGGAACTTGCAGAGCCGCTGGCGAACGTCCAGATGGGCCTTATCTACGTCAATCCCGAGGGCCCCAATGGCAAGCCGGATCCGCTGGCCGCGGCGATCGACATCCGGGAGACCTTCGGCCGGATGGCGATGAACGACGTCGAGACCGCCGCGCTGATCGTTGGCGGTCACACGGTGGGCAAGACCCATGGCGCCGGCGATGCCGACCTCGTCGGTCCGGAGCCGGAGGCCGCTCCGATCGAGCAGCAAGGTCTGGGCTGGAAGAGCGCCTACGGCACCGGCGTCGGCAAGGACGCGATCACCAGTGGTCTCGAAGTGGTATGGACGCCCACGCCGACGAAGTGGGACAACAGCTACCTGGAGACCCTGTACAAGTATGAGTGGGAGCTGACCAAGAGCCCCGCCGGTGCGTGGCAATACGTCGCCAAGGATGCCGAGCCCGTCATCCCTGACCCGTTCGATTCGTCGGCGAAGCGTAAGCCGACCATGCTGACAACCGACCTGTCGATGCGGATGGACCCGATCTACGGCAAGATCACCCGTCGCTGGCTCGACCACCCGGAGGAACTCGAGGAGGAATTCGCCAAGGCCTGGTACAAGCTGCTGCACCGCGACATGGGGCCGGTTTCGCGCTACCTGGGTCCGTGGGTTCCGGAGCCGCAGCTATGGCAGGACCCCGTTCCCGAGGTCGATCACGATCTCATCGACGAGGCGGACATCGCCGCGCTCAAAGGCAAGCTCTTGGAGTCGGGACTTTCCATCTCCCAGCTGGCCGCCACCGCGTGGGCGTCAGCGGCGAGCTTCCGCGGCACCGACAAGCGAGGCGGGGCCAACGGCGCTCGGATTCGGCTTGCACCGCAAAAGGACTGGGAGGTCAACAACCCGGCCGAACTCGCCAAGGTGCTACCGGTCCTCGAGCGGATCCAGCAGGACTTCAACAGCTCGCAGTCCGGCGGCAAGAAGGTCTCGCTGGCTGACGTGATCGTGCTGGGTGGTTGCGCAGCGGTCGAGCAGGCGGCGAAGAAGGCCGGCTTCGACATCACGGTCCCGTTCTCGCCTGGGCGCACCGATGCCTCGCAGGAGCAGACGGACGTGGAGTCGTTCGCGGTACTCGAGCCGAAGGCCGACGGCTTCCGCAATTACCTGAGGGCCGGCGAGAAGGTGTCGCCGGAGCATTTCCTGGTGGATCGGGCTTACATGTTGAACCTGACCGCTCCGGAGATGACGGTCCTGATCGGCGGCATGCGGGCGTTGGGCACCAACTATGGCCAATCCAAGCATGGTGTGTTCACCGACCGGCCCGAGACGTTGACCAACGACTTCTTTGTGAACCTGCTCGACATGGACAACGAGTGGAAGGTTTCCGAGTCGACGGAAAACGTCTACGAGGTTCGCGACCGCGCAACCGGTGAGCTCAAGTGGACGGCCACGGCTGTCGACCTGATATTCGGTTCCAATTCGGTGTTGCGCGGTTTGGCGGAGGTCTACGGCGCCGACGACGCGCAGGAGAAGTTCGTGCGCGACTTCGTCGCTGCCTGGGTCAAGGTGATGAACCTCGACCGCTTCGACCTGCGCTGAGCAGTAACCGCTGAACGGCGCCCCGCGAGTCGCCACGGCTCGCGGGGCGCCGTGCATTCTGGCCAAACAGCCCGGAAAGAACAGCCATGGCCGACCGTCCACCCTTTAACTGGCCGAACGGTAAACGTGCAGCCCTGAGCATCTCCTTCGACGATGCACGCCCGAGCCAGCTGGACAATGGAATAGAGATCCTGGACCAATACGGGTTGGCCGGAACGTTTTACGTACTGCCCGATATGGTGCGCTCGCGGCTGGCCGGCTGGGAAAAAGTGGTCGCCGCCGGGCATGAAATCGGCAACCATACCGTGACCCACCCCTGCAGCGGCAACTACACGTTTTCCCGCAGTAACGCCCTTGAGCACTACACCTTGGAGCGGTTGGAGCGCGACGAGCTGCTGGCAGCCAACGACGCGATAGAAGAGCTACTGGCAACTAAGCCAAGGACATTCGCCTACCCGTGCGCGCAACGCTTCGTCGGGGTGGGCGAACAAACACAGAGTTACGTGCCGCTCGTGGCCCGGCACTTCATCGTCGGGCGCGGCGGGTTCGACGAGGTGCCCAACGACCCGACGATCTGCGACTTGGCTCAGATCACCTCCCTTGACATCGACGGCGCGGGCCCGGAGCGGCTGCGGTCGCTTGTGCAGTGGGCGCTCGACGAAGGCCGGTGGCTTGTACTGGCCGGCCACGATGTCGGGGATTCGACGCCGCAGAGCGTTCCTCCGAGCAGCCTCGAGGCGCTCTGCCGGTACGCCCGAGAGCTACAGGTTGAGCTGTGGGTGGACACCGTGGTTGCCGTCGGGTGGTTCCTGGCGGAACAGCGCGATCAGGGCCGCTCGAAATGCTGGTAGTCGATGGGTGACTTCCAATAGCCACCCCACCGCCAGCCCCGATCGGTGAACACACGCGTGGCCGGATCGCCATCGTGCAGAACGCCTGGATCCGTGCGGCTGCGGTCGAGGTAGGCCACCGCGTTCTTCGGTTCGAATGTGCCGCTGGCGTGGACGGACGGGTTGAGAAGCGGGTTGAGATCGATGGCTCGCCCGTACGCGTGCAGAGACCAGTCGTCGCTGCCCTCGATGCGCCTGCAGTTGAACGCCGACGTGTTGTTGTCCTCCATCGATAATTCGTCGGCTGCGGCTCGGTAGTGGTCGACGGTACGGACCTTCTCGATCGGAAACCGCTGTTGGTAGAGCTGCTCGAAGACTGCGGTGACTTCTGCCACCAGCTCCTCATTCACGATCAGCTCGCCGCGGTGCGTCTGGCCGTCCATCCCAATGTGGTTGACCTCCACCCGCCGCAACTGGCCCGGTTCAACGGGGCAATCCGGCTGCCAGCTCGCGCCCAGCTCGGCGGCGGTGACCGCGTGAACCGCCGCAGGGGGTGGTGCTGGTGGCGGAGTAGCAGATGTCGCGCGAGAGGGTGGAGGAGTTGCGGCCGGACGTGGCGGCGCGGTGGTGCAATGCGGGGCCACCGCGCCGGCTGCAGTCACCACTGCCAGTGCCACAACTCTCCGCTTGGCCAGCGTCCATCCCCGCCGAGCACTCATCACGGGTTCCTCCCACGTGCGGCCAAGGCTAGCGCGGGGCCGAAATGTGCCGGCGAGGTTGTCAGACCGGTGGTGCATGGTCGCGGCCGGCAGCCGGTGCTCGGTCTGCGAGCACCCGTGGATTGACCTCCGATTCGCCTACAGGTGTTGCCGCATGCGGGTCGGCGTCTGTCAGCGCTGGCGCGCATATCCAGGGACGATCGGTCAGAGCCAGCTCCACTCGCTACCCTGGATGACTCGTGGGCTTGTCTGCACCGGCAACCGAGCGACGAACCGCCGTCGAACCGCGCGGAATTGTGTCGCCATGGGTTCGCTGGGGAGGCCCAGTGGTGTTGGCGGTCGCGTTGGTGCTCTACGCCGTGGTGTACGTGCACTGGCCTCGGCAAGCCGTGCAGGTTGACCTGCAGGTATACCGCTTCGGCGCAATGCGGGTGCGAGAGGGGCTGGACCTCTATTCGATCGGATTGACCGGCAATCCCAGGGAGTTGCTGTTCATCTACCCGCCGTTCGCCGCGCTCTGCTTTTTGCCACTGACCCTTATGGTCGAGGTATCGGCCCAGGCGTTGTGGTTGCTGGTCATGTGCGTCCTGGTGATCTACGTGGTGCGGCGTATGCTCACGTCGCTCGACGTCACCCCGGCGAACGGACTGTGGAGCCTGACCGCGCTATTGGTGGGGCTTGTCGCATGGCTGGAACCGTTTCGGCTTTCGCTGCAGCTCGGACAGATCAACATCGCCATCCTCGCGATGGTCGTCGCCGATCTGCTCGGGCCTACACAGCGCAAGTGGGCGGGAATTGGAATCGGGCTGGCGGCGGGGATCAAGCTGACCCCGGCCTTATTCATCATCTACTTGGCCGCGACCGGGCGCCTGCGTGCAGCAAT
>NZ_DASRBZ010000161.1:0-2522 GCF_035653355.1 Mycobacterium sp.
ACTGACCGTCGGGCACTGCCGATCCGCTTGAGCGCAGGCTTTGCATAGGTGAGCTGCATGTGCCGGCTCAACGGGCTCGTCCCGGCGACCGTCGTCGCCCGCACCTCCGCTGCCCCCGCAGCATGGGCGGGCGCCCGCGCCGTGCACGATGTCTCGGTCTCGCAGCGCACATGCGTCGCCCGCACGCCGCCCACCTGGATGGCCTTGGTGCTGATCAGGTTCGTGCCGCGCACGTCGAAGGTGGTCCCGCCCGCGGTCGAGGCCAGGCTCGGCCTGATGGCCGTGATCGTCGGCGGCTGGACGCGCTCGACGGCCGGGGGACTAGCGAAGTGGGACAGCTCGTCCTGCCACGTGAAGACCAGGTCGTCGTGGGGGTAGCCGTATATGAACTCGAACGTGTACGAGTTGAGCTGGGAGTTATATCCGCGGAGTGTGAAACCGCCGCCACCGTCAAGTGGGTCGGTTGAATTGTCGTCGATGAGGATGTTGTCGCGATGACCCCAGCAGCCGACGACGTTGTGCGGGGAGCAGTCGTCCGTGTACATGAAGGCGTCGTCGGCGCCGAGCGTGGAGGTGTTGGCATCCCAAATTCCGCCACCACCGTTGCCGTCCGGCGGGAACGGTGGGTCGTCGTTGGCGTCCGCCCCCTGCTGGGCGTAGCCGTCGAGCGACTGACTCAACCCGACTATTGGTGGCAGCCCACGGTTGATCCGCTCGAGGTTGAAGACCACAAGCATCTGGGCCTGCGGCGGAAGCGAACCGTAATTGTCGGGCAGGACCATAGGTCCCACACCCTCCACCGCCCGGCAGTAGTCAATGGTGTCGATCGCCTGCCGAAGCTGCGGATTGCAGAAATAACCCGGGTCGTTCGGCGGAACGATGCCGATCGTCGACGACGTGCCACTTCCGGAGTCGCCGTACGCCGGAAGGGTGGGTGCCACAAGCACCATGGCGCCGGCGGCAATGGCTAGGACGCTGCTGAGTCTGGTTCGCATGCCGATCCCTCCCCTGTGCGGCGACGTCACGACACCGCAACCGTCATTGCACACCTGACACCCGCCGCTGTCTGCCGAACGTCGCGATAAGGCTGTCGCAGATGGTCAGGCGCTTCGGCCGACAGCCTGCCAAGTGGAGCCGACGCCCGGACTCGAACCGGGAACCTGCCGATTACAAGATCGTTAAGGTGGGTGTCGCCTGGTGTCACGGACTGCCCCGCCGGAACGTTTCCGCAGGTCAGAGGGCATTTGCTGTACGCGTGCGTTCGCTGCATGACGGCTTATGCTGTGGTGTCCTTTCACTCGTGTGACTACCACGTGACTACCAACCCCTGACCGCTGACCGCTGACCGCTGATTGACTGTCGTCCGACGCCAACTTGCGACGCTGAACTCGCAGGAGGCGCCGCCTTCGGGCGTGCGGCGAGCTCGACGTGCCGAGGGTGGGCGCCCGGTGCGCGCGGCTGATTAGTGCGCTGCGGCTTGACACGCGTTCGTCCCGTCCCCGGCGGGGCGTTGTTTGGCTATGCGGATGGGGCAGCTGGAGTGGGCGCCATGGGTAACGACTACACGCGGTTGTCCGTCGCCCCGTTTGGACTCGTACATCGCTAAATCTGCCTCGTGAAGAAGATCGTCAGCTTGGGCGTCACCATCGACGATGATTCCCCCGCCGATGCTGAGTTGCGGGGTGACGCAGATGCCATTCACCGTCAGGGGTGTGGCGACCGCATCGCGGATGCGGCGCGCAATAGCTGCGGCTTCGCTCGGGGAGGTCTCCTCGAGAACGACAGCAAATTCGTCACCGCCGAGGCGCACGGCCATATCGGTGTCCCGCAGAACACTGACTATGCGGCGTGCGGTGGCGACTAGAAGGTTGTCGCCTGCGTTGTGCCCGTAGCGATCGTTAATGCCCTTAAACCCGTCGAGGTCGCAATAGAGCAGGGCGAGGGGACGGCCGTGACGCCGTCGCCGGGCTAGTGCAGCATCGAGCCGGGCTTGCAGTAGGGCCCGCTGTCCCAGGCCGGTCAGCGGATCGTAGAGCCGTTGCTCGGCGAGACGAGCGAATACCCGCTGCCTTTTGTGGTGGAACACAACCAGGCATATGACCGCGGCGCTGAGGAGCGCGGCGAGAGCGAGGACGGCCACATCGCGGCTGTGGTCTATGGCACCGGAGAACGCCGCGACGGGTTGCATCGTCAACGCTGTCCACCCGTGTCCGGCCGGCCCGTAAGAGATTAAGGCGTCAGCGCCATTGACACGGTTGCTTGTCATCCCGGTCCCGCCCGACATGGCCGCCGCGGGGATGCCGCGAGGGCGCTGGCCTAGCAGCCGTGGCTGGCTTGCCGCAGTGACTCGGCCGGTGCGGTCAACGACGAGCGAGGTCGACCCCAGTCCTATGTGCAAGGCGGCGTCGTACCCCTGCAGCGGCCAGCTGCGGACGTCGGCGAAGGTCAGCAAGACCGCGGTGATCAGCCCGAAGCGACGGATTGGCACGGCGAATGCAACCACATACCTGCCGGCGGCGGTC
>NZ_DASRBZ010000162.1:0-2435 GCF_035653355.1 Mycobacterium sp.
TCACCAAACTGGGCGCGCTGCCACAGCGTGTAATCGACATACTGCACCGCCAGAGGCGCCCACTGCGGGGCCCGGCCCTCCCGCCGCGCCCGATACGCCTCGCCCACATCACGGACCATGGGAGCCCTTGACCACCCGTCAAAAGCGATGTGGTGCACCACAATCCCGACCACATGCTCGTCGGGCGCCACCGAATAGATCTGCGCCCGAATCGGGATCTCCGACGACAAATCAAACCGATACACCGCCAGCGCCATCAACTCGCCGGCCAGTTCTTCCTCCGGCAACGACACCACCGCCGCGCCACCGCGCCGCCACATACCGGCCTGGGCCGCCAACACCTGCTGCACTGGCACACCATCAATATCGGGGAATATGGTGCGCAGCGATTCGTGGCGGGCGATGACGTCATCGAGTGCCGCGTCCAGCGCCTCGACATCCAGTGCCCCCCTGATCCGCAAAGCGGTCGGCATGTTGTATGTCGCAGCCCCGCCCTCGAACCGGTTGAGGAACCACAACCGGGACTGCGCAAACGAGAGCGGAATAACCGCGGGCCGCTCGACCGCCAGCAACGGCTTAGCGCTACCCGCGTCTCGACGGATACGGGGCGCCAACTGGGCGATCGTCGGCGCGTCGAACAAGGTGCGCGCCGACAGGCCGGGATCCAGGCCGCTATTGATCGCGGCGATCACCCGCATCGCCGACAGTGAATCTCCACCCAAATCGAAAAATGAGTCGTCGACCCCGACGCGCTCGACCCCGAGCACGTGGGCGTAGATGCCGGCCAAGATCTCCTCGACAGCACTGGCGGGGGCGCGGTAACGATCGGTGTCGGTGTATTCAGGGGCCGGGAGGGCCCGGGTGTCGAGTTTGCCGTTGACCGTCAGCGGCAGCGCCTCCAATGCCACCACCGCGGCCGGCACCATGTAGGCGGGTAGCCGCTTTAGTAGCTGGGCGCGGATATCGGCGGGTTCTGCTGTGCCGGTGATGTAGCCGACCAGGCGTTTGTCGCCGGGGTGATCCTCGCGGGCGATCACCACCGCTTGCTGCACCCCGTCCAGCCCCGCTAGGGCTGCCTGTACTTCACCGAGCTCGATGCGGTACCCGCGGATTTTGACCTGCTCATCGGCGCGCCCGAGGTACTGCAGTTGCCCGTCAGCGCCCCAACGGACGACGTCCCCGGTGCGATACATCCGGAGCCCCGGCGCCCCGAACGGGCAGGCCACAAACCGTGACGCCGTCAACGAACCCCGGCCCAGATACCCACACGCCACCCCGGCACCGGCCACATACAGCTCACCGACCACCCCGGCGGGCACCGCCCGTAACCAGCCATCGAGCACAAAGAACGCAAGATCTGCCAATGGCACGCCGATGGGACTGGCGTCGCTATCGGCGTCGCGGTGGACGATCTCCCGCAAGGAGGCATGCACCGTCGTCTCGGTGATGCCATACATGTTGATCAGGTGCGGTGATCGCGGGTGGTTGTGCAGCCAGGTCCGAAGACGCTGTGGTTGAAGCGCTTCGCCGCCGAACACCACGGCCTCAAGGTTGAGCTGTTGTGCTAGCTCGGGCCGTAGTGCGTCGGCTGTTTGCAGGGCATAAAACGCCGACGGGGTGCGGCTTAAGACGCTGACGTGTTCAGCGACCAGTAAAGCGTGGAAGTCGTCTGGTGAGCGGGTCACCTCTTCGAGCACCACCACCAGCCGCCCGCCGTGCAACAGTGCACCCCAGATCTCCCACACCGAAAAGTCGAAGGCCAAGGAGTGACACTGTGTCCACACCTGTTCCGACCCCAGCTCAACGCCGGCATCCACTGCATCGAACAAGCGAGCCATGTTGTGGTGGGTAATGGCGACGCCTTTGGGGACGCCGGTGGTGCCTGAGGTGTAAATGATGTACGCAATGAAATCGGGGACCGGCGCCGGAAGTGCGGTGCTGGATTGGTTGTCGATGGCGGGGTCGTTGACGTCAATGACCAGCAAGCCATGCCCGGCGAGCCGGTCGGCCAGCGCGGTGGTGGTGATGGCGGCGATCGGTGCGGCGTCGGCAAGCATGAACTGCATCCGGGCGTCTGGCAGTGCCGGGTCGATCGGCAGGTAGGCCGCCCCGGCTTTGAGCACCGCCAAGATGGCCACGATCGCTTCGGCCGAACGCGCCATCAGCAGGGCCACACAGTCACCGGGACCGACCCCATGGCCGGCTAGCAGATGCGCCAACCGGTTGGCGGCCTCCTCCAGCTCGCGGTAGGTCCACGACTGCTCACCACAGCTGATCGCCACCGCCTCGGGGGTGCGCGCGACTTGGGTGGCGAACAACACCGGAATCGATACCCGCGTCGCTGCGGGCTGGGTCAGCACCGCCCGGTTGCCCCACGCGTCCAGGCGGGCATGCTCGGGTGCATCAAGCACATCGATCGACGCGAGCCGCCGGGT
>NZ_DASRBZ010000163.1:0-7274 GCF_035653355.1 Mycobacterium sp.
GAGAGACGCTCAGCCGTTGGGAGTGCGGCCAAGATCGGGTCGCGCTGGTCATGTACAACGACCTGTACCCCGACATGGTGATCGGGTGTCTCAAAGCACGCGCCGTCCCGGTCAATGTCAACCACTACTACTCACCGCGTGAGATCCGCGAGCTCCTCGAATACGTGCGACCGCGAGGCGTCGTCTACCACCGCTCGCTCGGTGCACGGTTCGCCGAGGTTTTGCCTGCCGGCGCCGATCTACTGGTGTCGATCGAGGACGGCAGCAGCGTTTCCCCACTGCCGGGCGCCATCTCGCTGGATGATGCCTTGGCGACGTCGGGCACCGACCAGACCATCGGCTCGCCCGACGACCTGATCATGATGTGTACCGGCGGCACGACCGGACGCCCAAAAGGAGTGTTGTGGCGCCAAAGCGACATGTACGTCGCATCTATGACCGGAACCGATCACGCGAGCATGGACGAGATTCACGCGAAGGTGCGCACCGGCGGGCAGCCGTGGTTCGCAATCTCACCGCTGATGCATGCGGCAGGAATGTGGACCGCTTTCTCGGCGATCTTCAACGGCCTGGGCGTCGTTCTGTACGACAACCGCACTAAGCTCGATCCCCGCGTAGTCTGGCAGACCGCGGAACGCGAAAAAGTCGGCATGATCACGATGGTTGGCGATGCCTACGCCGGCCCGCTCGTCGCCGAACTGAAGCGGGGCTCGTATGACTTGTCGTCGCTTTACGCCATCGGTACCGGGGGAGCGGCGACCAACTCGAAATACAAACAAGCGCTGATGGAGTGCCTGCCGCACGTCACGGTCATCGACGGCTACGGATCGTCGGAAACCGGCAACCTGGGATTCGGGCACAGCCGGGGCGGGACGGAGAGCAGTACTTTCGAACTCAGGTCCGGCGGAGTGGTGGTGTCCGCTGACCTCAGCCGGTTCCTGCGGCCCGGCGAGCCAGAGGTGGGCTGGGCAGCGCGGACCGGGCGGATTCCGCTGGGCTACTTCGAGGATGCCGAAGCAACTGAGCGCACCTTCCCGGAGGTTGACGGCCAACGCGTCGTGATATCCGGGGACCGGGCCACCATCGAGGCCGACGGCACCATTCGATTGCTGGGTCGTGATTCGCTGGTCGTGAACACCGGGGGCGAAAAGGTTTTCGTCGAAGAGGTCGAGGAGGTGCTGCGCGCACACCCCGGTATCGCCGATGCGTTGGTGGTCGGGCGTCCGAGCGAGCGGTGGGGCGAAGAAGTCGTCGCGCTGGTCGCGACACGCACTGACTCAGACGGTGACCTCGGCCAGCAGGCGCTGTACAGCTTCTGCGCCGCGCAGCTGGCGCACTTCAAAGTACCCAAGGCGTTCATCTTCGTCGAGCAGATCCAGCGACTCGGCAACGGCAAGCCCAACTACCGATGGGCCAAACGCGAAGCGGCACAAAACACCCTGCAAGGTGCACCATGACGCATAAGGCGATCGATTGTCTGGTCAACGTGCATTTCGGGGAATCCGAAAAGCAGCCCAGCTGGATGCTCAAGGTCCGAGACGACTATTTCAAGGGTCCGAAGTCGATGTTCGAGCCGGTCGAGCTGCCCGAACTGCTCGAGGAAATGGACGAGCAGGGCGTGCAGAAGGCGATCCTGATGGACTCGCTCGCTAATCCGTCGACGACCGCGCGCAAATTCGTTGCGGCCGAACCGGAACGGTTCGCGCTGGCGATGGGCGGAGTCAACCTGCTGCGTCCGGTGCAGCCGCTCAGAGAACTGACCGCGATCGTCAAAGATCTGCCCGTCGCCTATGCCGTGGTGGGACCGAGCTTCTGGGGCGATGGACAGTATGCACCGAGCGACGCCGTCTACTACCCGCTATACGCCAAGTGCGCCGAACTCGACCTCCCGCTGTGCATCAACACCGGTATCCCGGGACCGCCGATCCCCGGCGACGTGCAGCATCCCATGCATCTGGACCGAGTGTGCGTCCGCTTTCCCGAACTGCGGCTGTGCATGATCCACGGAGCCGACCCGTGGTGGGACGTTGCGATCCGGCTGCTGATCAAGTACCGCAATCTTCGCCTGATGACCTCGGCCTGGTCGCCCAAGCGGCTACCGGAAAGCCTCCTGCATTACATGCGAACCCGCGGGCCCGACAAGGTGATCTACGCGTCGGACTGGCCGGTATTGCGCATGCGCCGGGTCGTACCGGAAGCACGGGCCCTGGACCTTCCACCCGAGGTGCTCGACAACTATCTGTACAACAACGCGCAGGAATTCTTCTTCGGGGAACGACAGGAGCAATGACGATGGACCGTTTCGAGCTGCGCAGGCTCGACTACAGCCTGAGCGACGATCACATCGCGCTGCAGACCGCGTACAAGGAGTTCTTCAAAACCCACTGCCCCATCGAATCCGTGCGGGCCGCCGAACCTTCAGGCTTCGACAAAAACCTCTGGGAGCGGTTGTGCGCCATAGGCGCAACGACGATGGCGCTGCCGGAGTCCTGTGGTGGCGACGGCGCGATGCTGGTCGACCTCACCTTGGTCGCCGAGGAGATCGGTCGCTCGCTTGCACCGGTGCCCTGGATCGACCAGGTCTGCACGGCTCGGCTGCTGGCGCGGTTGGGCGAGGTGGAGGGCGACATCGTCGCAGGAACGCAGTTGGCTGCATTGGATCCGCGGGTCGAAAGTGGTGAAGGACCGAGGCTCGTTCCGGCCGGCTCGATCGCCGACCACATCGTCGTCCGCGACGGTGACTCGATTGTGCGCCTGACTTTCGACACCCGGCCGGCGAAGGTAGACAACATCGGTCGGCTACCGATGGCGTGGGTCGATCCGGCCGCCGCCGACACTCGCACAGTAGTGGCCGGTGGATCTGATGCATTGGCCCACTACACACGCGCACTCGATGAGTGGCGGCTCCTCACCGCCGCGGCCGTGGTGGGCATGGTGGAGGAGACGATGACCATCGCTGCAGAGTTCGCCAAGACGCGTTACACGCTCGGCGTGCCGATTTCGACGCTGCAGGGCATCTCGCATCCGTTGGCCAACATGGCGATTACCGTCCAGAGCGGACGCAACCTTGCTCATAGAGCCGCCTGGTTCCTCGACAACGAGCCCGACGAGCGTCCGGAGTTGGCGCCTTCGGCGTTCGTTTTCATGGCCGAGGAGGCAGCGAAGGCAGCCACCATTGCGGTGCATATCCAAGGCGGACTGGGGGTGTCGGCGGAAGCGGCCGCGACGGCGTACCTGGTGCGAGCGCGGGGATGGCCGCTGGCGGGCGGTGATCCCGGCGCGAGCGCACAGCAGATCGCACAACTCGTCGCCGCTCGAGAAGCATAGGTCTAGGAGCACACGATGGACTTCTCTAAAGTCGAACTGTCCGACGACGACAAGGCCTTCCTCGATGAGGCGCAAAAGTTCTTGGCCACGCATGTGACCGAAGAAGTCAGACGCCGCGACCGGGAAACCGGCGACAACTTCGACGAAGGCGTGCACCTGGCGATGGGGGCCGCGGGCTATCTGGAAGCGGAGTGGAAACCGGAATCCGAAGGCGGCTTCAGCCGGCTACGACGCCGTATCTGGGAACTGGAGAAGCGACGGTTTCATGTGCCATGGGTGACCTGGGGAACGACGGCGATGGTCGCGCGCTCGGTGGCGAAATTCGGTTCGCCGGAACTACAAGAGGAAGTGTTGCCGGGAGTGTTCAGCGGCCACATCCGAATGTGTCTGGGCTACACCGAACCCGAGGGCGGCTCTGACGTCGCTACTTGTAAGACCCGTGCCGTGCGTGACGGTGACGATTGGATCATCAACGGCTCCAAGATGTTCACCACTGGCGCGCACAACTGCCAATACGTTTTTCTGATCACCAATACCGACCCGAAAGCGCCGAAACATCAAAGCCTGACAATGTTTCTGGTTCCGCTGAAGTCGCGGGGGATCGAAATCCAGGGCATCCGCACCGTCGACGGCGACCGCACCAACATCGTGTACTACAGCGACGTCCGCGTCCCCGACAAGTACCGGCTGGGCGAAGTCAATGGCGGCTGGACCGTGCTACGCGAGCCGCTCAACGTCGAGCACGGAGCGGTCGCCGCCGCCCCGGATGGTCTGCAGGACACGTCGATCATGATGCACCAGGCGGGGTTCATGGCCGAGGCCGTGGACAAGGCCGCAGGCCGGGTCGGGCAACCGGATACGAATGGCCGTCAACTGTTGGACGATCGATCCGTGGCGTATCGGTTGGGCCGCAGCGTGGCGCGGATGGAGGCGGCGCTGTCCACGCCGAGCATCTTCGGACGTGTCGCCATCGCACAGACTATGCGTGACATTTCGCCGGACCTGATGGACATACTCGGTGCAGCATCAGCTCTGCCATACGGAACCGACGGCGCCGCCGATGACGGTGCCGCCGAATACTGCTACCGCTTCGCGCCGTTGGTGGGCATTTACGGCGGCACACTCGAGGTGTTCCGCAACATGATCGCCCAGCACGTGCTCGGGCTGGGAAAGCCGGCGTATCCACAGAAAGTCTTTTGACGCCGAACGTGTACCGGCGGCGGCCATCCCCGGCGTGTCGCCGCCGCAGGTGCACGCTCGGCGAGGTCAGGTGCTGAGGATGGTCGCAGCGGCGGTGCCGGGCGCGCCGTAGACCTGCGCGAAGCCAACTCGCGGCGTGCCCGGCACTTGACGGTCGCCTGCTTCCCCACGTAGTTGGCGCACTAGCTCATGCACCTGCCGCAAGCCGGACGCCCCGATCGGCTCACCGTTGGCGATTAGCCCGCCGTCGGTATTGACCGGGATCGAGCCGGTGATTTCTGTGGCGCCGTCGGCCAACAACTTTTCTTGCTCACCGTCGGCGCAGAACCCGCATTCGGCCATGTGAATCACCTCTGCGCCCGCATCGGTGTCCTGCAACTGAATAACGTCGACATCGCCAGGACCTACCCCGGCTTTCTCAAACGCTGCGCGCGCGGCGTACACCGTAGGCGAAACGTCTTCGTGCACTGGGGAATAAGTGGTATTCACTTCGTATGCCCCGTAGCGGCGAGTGCGGACTTCTACCGCGCGCACATACACGGGCTTGGAGGTGAACCGGTGTGCGATGTCGGCGCGGCACATGATTGCTGCGGCCGCTCCTTCGTCGGGAGCGCAGAACATGTACTGGGTTAACGGGTAATTCAGGACCGGCGAGCCGAGAATCTGCTCTTCGGTAAGCGGCTTGCGCCGGTACGCGTTGGGATTGAGCGATCCGTTTCGGTAGTTCTTCGCTGCCACTTTGGCCAGCGTGTCGACGGAGACACCGTGGTCGTGCAGGTAGCGATTGGCCTTCATCCCGAAGAACTTAGTGGTGAGGTATTGCCCGTTCTCGGCATACCACCGCGGCATCCCCACCAGCGCGGGATCTTCGGTGAACGCGCCGCGGGGATGCTTGTCCATGCCGACAGCGATCCCGATGTCGCAGTCGCCCAACCGAATCGTGTCTGCGCACAGCTTGGTGGCGCTGGCGGCGGTGGCGCAGGCGTTGAACACATCGGTGAACGGAATACCGGTCAGCCCCACCATCCCGACGATCGCGTCCGGGTTGGCCACCGTCCAGCTGCCACCCACCGCGAACTGGACGTCCTTCCAGTCCAGCCCCGCATCAGCGAGCGCAAGCTGAATCGCGTCGGCGGCCATCTCCATCGCAGACTTGCCTTCGAACCGGCCGAACGGGTGCAGGCCCACGCCGATGATCGCGACGTCATTCATGAGCGCCACTCCTTCTCATCGCTGCCCTCTGCATCGTCGCCGGCGCGGTTCATGCGATGGCTCCCGAGTCCTTTAGTTCGGTGATGCGGTCCCAGCCCATGCCCAGCTCCATGAGGACGATCTCGGTGTGCTCCGATGCCTGCGGTGCCCGGGTCGTCACGAGCGGCTCATGGTTGAACTGGACCGGCCCGCGGACGACCTTGAACGGTGCGCCGCCGCTGGCGAGCTCGACTTCGGTGATCATGTCATTGGCAATGGCCTGCTCGTCCTCGGCCAGGTCGATAAGGCTTTGGAACGGCGCCCATTGGCCTTTCATCGTTTTCAGATGTTTACGCCAATACTCTAAAGGCGTACTGGCAAACGCCTTTGCAATCAGTTCCGCGGCCGCATCGGCGTTTTGTATCAGCAGTAGTACATCGGCGAAGCGCGGATCGTCGGCTGCCTCGGGGATGCCGAGATGCTCGAAGGTATCGCGGATCAAGCCGGTCGGGCTGATGATGCACAAGTTAATCGTGCCGCCGTCGGAGGTTTGGTAGTTGCCCATGAACGGATTCACGGACGGACTCGCTGATCCGGGCATGGCGACGCGCATGACCTCGCCGGTCTCCATCCCCTGCGTCACGCTCGCACCTGCCGCCCACCACGCGGTGCTCAGCAACGACACATCGAGCTCGAGGGCTTCGCCGGTCCGCTCACGGTGCAGCAGTGCGGCCGAGATTCCGCCGGCGATGAACATGCCGCCGATCGAATCGCCAAAGGCCGGGATGCCTTGTGGGAGCGCACCGCCCAGCTCCTCGGGTGTCAGCGCATAACCAATGCCGCTGCGCGTCCAGAATGCTGTGCCGTCATAGCCACCGACGTCGCGTTCAGTCCCCTTGTCGCCGTAGGCGCTGCCGCGGGCATAGACGATATTGGGGTTCACGGCGCGGATGTGCTCGACGTCGAATTTGTTCTTCTGACGCTGTGCGGGCAGGTAGTTGGTCAGAAACACGTCCGAGTCCTTGGCGAGCTCGTAGAGCACCTCCTGGCCGCCCGGAGTGGAGACGTCGATCCCGACGCTGCGCTTGCCCCGGTTTGGATGCTCCATCAGCGGATGCCGGTCGGGGTTGATCTCGACGCCCCCCATGTTGACGAATCCGCGCTGGGTGTCGCCGCGCACCGGGTGTTCGACCTTGATGACGTCTGCGCCCCAGTCGGCGAGGATAGCTCCAGCCGCCGGAACGAACGTGAACTGCGCGACTTCGAGGACGCGAAAGCCCTCCATCACCTTGACCATTTTCGAGACCTACTTCGCATCGAACGTCACTGGTAGCGCCGTGGGGGAGCGGAAGGGCTGGCCATTGATGTGCGGGTCGTCGTCGGTGACCAGCGTGATGTTGCTGAGACGAGTCAGCAGGCATTCCAGCGCTACCCGGGTTTCCATGCGTGCCAAATGCAAACCGAGGCAGGTGTGTTCACCGGCGGCAAAAGAAATATGGGGCATGTGTTTGCGGAAGATGTCGAACTTCTCCGAGTTCTCCCATCGCCGTTCATCA
>NZ_DASRBZ010000164.1:0-4117 GCF_035653355.1 Mycobacterium sp.
GCGGGCGTCGAAACCCAAGATACGCAGCTCGCCATGCTGTACCGGTGTCAAGGTGGTAAGCATGCGCACCACCGTGGTCTTTCCTGCGCCGTTAGGGCCCAACAGGCCCATGGTCTCGCTTGATCGCACCTGCAGGGTGAAGTCGTCGACGGCGGTGAACTGGCCGTAGCGGTATGTCAGATGCTGGCAATCGACGGCGAGCTCTGGGAATTGGTTCATGTTGATCGTTCCCGCATCATTCGCGTCATGGTCTCAAGGACATCCAATCCATCGGTCAGCGCGGCGATCTGGTCGCGGTCGAGATCGCCGAGTACGTCGGACAGCACCGCCCGCCGAGCGGCGCGAGACGCATCGACCATCTGCTGGGCCGACTCGGTGAGCTGCAACCTGCCGACCCGGCGGTCCGCGGCGTCGACTGTGCGGACTAGCAGGCCCTCGGCGGCCAGCTTGGATACCAGGGTCGACGCGGTGTTGGGCACCAGACCGAGTTCCGCCGCAGCCTGGCTGACTGAAATCCCTGGACGCCGTCCCACCAGCCACAACAGCTCCGCCTGCGACTCGGTCAACCGCGCGGATGTGAATCCATGGCCGGCCGATCGACGCAACTGCCGGCGAAACCGCCCGATGACGCGGGACAACTCAGTGCCCAGGTCGGTCGATGTCTCCACCCCGCCATAATACCTCTGTTTAGGAGCTATTACTGGAGGCGGTGAAGTGTCACGTCGCTGAGGGTGCCGTCACTCACCGTGGCGGTCATGTAACTGCACGACGGTTGGCGGCGCCGATCGGTGGGCGAGCCTGGATTCAGCAGCCGCAGCCCAGTTTTCGTCGTGGAATCCCACGGGATGTGGCTGTGGCCGAACACCAACACGTCGGTGTCGGGGTATCGGCGCGACATCCGCTCCTCGCGGCCGGCTCTGCTGCCGGTTTCGTGCACAACCGTGAAACGCACGCCGGCGAGCGTGACGTCTGCACGCTCCGGCAGGCGCGACCGCAGTGCGGGGCCGTCATTGTTTCCCCAGCAAGCCACCAGTCGACGCGACCTGGCTTGCAGTTCGTCGAGCAGCTGCGGCGCTACCCAGTCACCTGCGTGCAGCACCACATCGGCGGACTCGACCTCGTCCCATACCTGCGCCGGAAGGTCTCGCGCCCGGTTCGGTACGTGAGTATCAGCAAGCAACAGCAGTCTCACCAGCTAATCCTGCGCCAGCGGTCAGCCCCTTTCGCTGCGGGCCTCGGCCCCGGTTTCGCCGGCATCGAGAGCATCGTCGGGATTGGTGCGACCGACGTAGCTGCCGTCGTCGGATTCTTTGCTCGGACGTGACCGTGTCTCGTGGCTCTCCGGCTCGACGTCAGACTCGGCCTTATTGCCCTTGTTGGCGGTCATGTTTGCGTCCCTTCCGAGGCCCCTCGTCGGGGTGCCTCGGGGCTGACTACCCGGACAGGAATCCGCGCGAAACATGGCCGTGCGGCACGCGATGCCACCGGCGGATCGTGAAGTGGCACGATGCTTACCACCTGGTTCAAATTTCCGGCTCCAACGGAGGAGAACACCGCATGCGCACTTTCGAGTCAGTCGCCGAGCTCGCCGCCGCGAAGGGTGAGACCATCGGCCAGAGCGACTGGGTGACGATCACGCAAAAAGAGGTCAACCTGTTCGCCGACGCGACCGGCGATCACCAATGGATCCATGTCGACCCGGAACGGGCCGCCAAGGGGCCGTTCGGCACGACCATCGCGCACGGGTTCATGACGTTGTCTTTGCTTCCGCGCTTGTTGCATGACATTTACGAGGTGAAGGGCATCAAGCTCGCAGTCAACTACGGCTTGAACAAGGTTCGCTTTCCCGCACCGGTTCCGGTGGGCTCGAAGATACGGGCGCAGAGCTCGCTGGTCGACGTCGACGATCTCGGCAACGGCGCTGTGCAAGCCACGCTGTCGACGATCGTCGAGATCGAGGGATCGGCCAAACCGGCGTGCGTGGTCGAAAGTATCGTCCGCTACATTTCCTGAACGCGCCTACTGTGCAGCTTATCGGCGGAATTTCGGAAAATTTTCGCCCACAAGCTACACAGTCGGCGCACCGTCGTCAGAATTCGGCGACCGCGTGTTCGAGGCGTTCAGCTAACCGAGCTTGGGCTTCGGTGCGCCGGGTCGGCAAGTGCTGAGACGGGAAAGGCGTTGACACCGGCTCGTATTCACGCAAGGTGCGACGCGCCACCGTCATTTTGTGCAACTCGGTGGCGCCGTCGGCGATGCCCAGCGACTCGGCGGCGACCATCATCTTGACGAACGGCATCTCGTTGGAGACGCCGAGCGCGCCGTGCAAATGCATGGCGCGCTGCACCACGTCGTGCAGCACCGCAGGCATCGCGACTTTCACCGCAGCGATGTCTCGGCGCACCTTCTGGTAGTCGTGGTGTTTGTCGATCAGCCACGCAGTGCGCAGAACCAGCAGCCGGAACTGCTCGATCTGAATCCAACTGTCGGCCACCTTCTCCTGTGTCATCTGCAAGTCGGCCAGGCGCCCGAACCGGGTGTGCCTCGACACCGCACGCTCGCACATCATGTCAAACGCGCGGCGCGCCAAGGCGATGGTGCGCATCGCGTGATGCACGCGGCCGCCGCCTAGCCGCGTCTGCGCGATCGCGAACGCTTGCCCTTCGCCGCCGAGCACATGGTCGGCTGGCACCCGGACGTCGGTGTAACGCACGTAGCCGTGACTGGCATGTTGCGACGACTCGGCCCCGACGCCAACGTTGCGGACGATTTCGATTCCGGGAGTCTCTGCCGGAACGATGAATAGCGACATCTTCTCGCGGGTCCGCGCCTCCGGGTTGGTGACGGCCATGACGATGAAGAACGACGCATGCCGGGCGTTGGTGGAAAACCACTTTTCGCCGTTGATCACCCAGGAGTCGCCGTCACGCTCGGCGCGGGTGACGAACAAGCCGGGATCCGAACCACCCTGCGGTTCGGTCATCGAGTAGCAGGACGTGATCTCGCCGTCGAGCAGCGGTTGCAAGTAGCGCGCCTTCTGCTCGTCGGTGCCGAACACGGCCAATATTTCGGCGTTGCCCGAATCCGGTGCCTGGCAGCCGAATACTGATGGCGCCCAACGTGATCGACCGAGGATTTCGTTGAGCAGCGCCAGCTTGACCTGGCCGTAGCCTTGACCGCCCAATTCCGGCCGTAGATGCGCGGCCCACAAACCGTGGTCTTTGACCTTCTGCTGCAGGGGCCGCAGGACGGCCACGGTGTCGGCGTTCTTTTTGTCGTACGGATCAAGCGCGACAAGGTCGAGCGGCTCGACTTCGTCGAGCATGAATTGTTCGACCCAGTCGAGCTTCTGCTGATACTCAGGGTCAGTTTCGAATTCCCACACCGTCGGCCTTTCTGGCTTGGGGCTACGCGAGCTATCCCTGAGCTTAGGCTCGCCCTTGACTGGGCTTCGGCCATATAGCCTTGCCGATGTGACGATCGAGGCGCGGCCCGCTCGCAAAGCCGATATCCGCGAACTCTCCCGCGTACTCGGCCGAGCCTTTTACGACGACCCGGTTACCACCTGGATGCTGCCCGACAATGACGCGCGGTCGGCGCGATTGCCCGGGTTGTTTGCAACGCTGACCCGCCACCATCATCTCGCCGGCCGCGGCGTCGAGGTGGCTTGCGACGGGGCCGCCATCGGGGCGGCGGCACTGTGGGATCCGCCGAACCGGTGGAAGCAGTCATCACGTGAGCAGCTGGCGATGCTGCCAATGCTGATCCGGACATTCGGCTTGCGGCTAGCGGCCGCGCGCGACGCGATCGAACTGATGACGCGCCATCACCCGGAGGAACCGCACTGGTATCTCGCCGTGATCGGCAGCGACACCGCGGTCCGCGGCCGCGGATATGGCCAGGCTTTGATGCGTTCACGGCTGGACCGCTGCGACGCTGAGCACTGTCCGGCGTATTTGGAGTCAAGCAAACCCGACAACGTGCCGTATTACGAACGCTTCGGCTTCACGGTCACCGGGGAGATCGTGCTCCCCAATGGCGGACCGCCGCTATGGCCGATGTGGCGGGCGCCCCGCTAGCCGATGCAATAGTGCCTGGATAGAGGTCATTACCGCGC
>NZ_DASRBZ010000165.1:0-2124 GCF_035653355.1 Mycobacterium sp.
ACGACGCGCTGAACAGCGGGCCGAAGACTCACCCGTGGCCTGCCGAGCAGGTCGCCCGGCTGCTCCCAGCCCCGGGGCTAACTTACCAACCCGATTGATGAGCCAGGACGCAGAACTCGTTACCCTCCGGATCTGCCATCAACACCCACTCACAGTCGCATTGACCGATGTCGACCCGGGTCGCCCCAGATCCAGCAGCCGCTGCACCTCAGCCTGCTGGTCACTCGGATTCAGATCGAGGTGCAGCCGATTCTTCACCGTCTTACGGCCGGGCACTCGCAAGAACGCCAGCCCCGGGAAGCAGGACGGGCCGGGCGCGATATCGACCTCCCGCTCGTTGCGGAACACGACCTGATAGCCGAGCACCTGGCACCAAAACGCGGCAAGCACTTCCGGATCATGACAGTCGACGACCGAGCTGAACCACGCGATGGACATGCGGCAGATTGTGCCAGGGGCTCGCGACCTCGATGGCCCGTCCGTATACGACGCCCGCCGCCCCTGACAGTGACCGGGACCAACCCGCTCGGCCTGGCCAGACACGGGGCCAGCGTGGCGGCCCATACTTCGGCGACGTCTCCGACCGCCCATCGCCCGAACCCCTGCGCCGGCGATAGGACTCCGACGGCAGCGATCTGTCGTCGGGCGAGAGGGAGACCTGCGAACAGATCATCGAGCTCTATCGGCGAACCTGGGAACGCTCGGACACGACGATCACAGCGCTCACCCTCAACGCCCCGAACCATGTTCCGTGGTGGGAGAGCCCTGACTCGAACCCGTTCGCCATCGTGATGCACGTCCCGGCTCAGCCGTCGCGATGCCTGGCATCCACACCCGGTGAGATCAATGACGCACTCTGAGATGCGAGCCGCATCCTGCCAATGGTGTTGAGCGGTGGCCCTGGCGGGCGTTACGCCACCTTCCGGCCTTGATGGCGGCGGTCAGATGTGCGCGAGGATCTGGCGTACCGGATGGCCGAGCACTTGGGCGATGGCCGGTAGTTCTTGGTCGGTGAGCCAGCTTCGGCCTGGGTTCCACAGGGCAAGTTCGAAGCGCGCGAAGCCGCATGGCCATTCGTATCCGAGGTCGTTGAGCGACGCGCGCCCGCCGCAGCACGGCAGGGTGGTGATCAGGTTCTCGAAGCCTTCGTCGCAGCGTTCTTCGAGCAGATCGCCCCACCATTCGGTATCGATCGTCGCGCCGCAGAGCGGGCAGGTGATGCGCTCTAAGTTGCCCCCGCAGTCCACGACTGTGATCGTCTCGTACCATGCGGCTTTGAGGTCGGATTCGTCGCGGTCGGGATCCGGCGCGAACTCGGCCAGCAGTAGGCGGGCGCGCTCGGCTTGTTCGTGTCCTGGCTGCCAGCGCGGGTCGGTGGGGATGATGGATAGGACGTTGTCGCTCATGGGCCGGGCGATCCTTGAATCAACGTGTCGCGGAGGGTGTCCACGATACTTCCGGCTTGTTCTGGGGTCGCGGCCCGTCGGCGCCATGCCGCAAATAGAGGTCGCGTAGCAGGCAGATCTCTGCACCGTGGTGGATGACCTCGACGTTCGTGTACAAGATGAGCTTCGCCATGGGGGCGTCGGCGAACTCGGGCGGGTACTTCGGGCCTTGTGGCCGGGCCAACCCTTCGGTGCCGAGTCCGCGCACACCCTCGACCCAGATGCGGTGCTCGTGGTCGAGCTGGCGGAGGGCTTCGTCGGCTGTGCCCGCGTAGCTGAATGTCGCGACGTTGGCAGCGGGCCCGCCGAAGTGCGTCGCGTTCGTCTCCGCGAACCCGACGATCAGATGCGCGAGCCGCCAGGCGATCGTGGTCACCGGCTCCGGGTCGCGCGGCTGCCGGCCGAAGTCCAGGGTGAACTCGCCTGCTCCGAGCGAGAGCGGTGCTGAGCTGTCGCCGCGGCGGCTGACGGTCCAACAGTTGGGAACTGGCTGCCAGAAGTATTCATGATCGGTCAGCCCGTCGAGCCTGGGCCGGAGCTGATGCTGCCAGTGGGACTCAAGCTGATCGACTACCTCGTGGTTCCAGTCCATGTCCATCCCAGGACGATAGCCGCCGCTACGGCCCAGAGGTTCGATGCCACTAATCCCAGGTCATAGGCATTGCCACGACAGGATGAG
>NZ_DASRBZ010000166.1:0-7513 GCF_035653355.1 Mycobacterium sp.
GCGAATCTCGCGCAGCAAGCCGTCGATGCGGGCCGCGTCGGCCCGGGGCCCTGGCATCCGCAACACCATGCGCTCGCCGCCGCGCTGAATCAGATAAAGGGTGTTCTGAGAGCCGCCGCTCAGCGGCTCTAGCACGGGCAACTCCCCGTCGCCGGGCGCGTGATGGGTGTCCAGCCAACGCCCCAAACCACCGGGGTCGCGTAGGGATCCACCCGCCAGCGCCACTTGCACACCTCACTCTCACACTGGAGAATAGCATTCTCCACAGCTGACGGGAACCTCGCGTACGGGCTATTAACTTGAGCAGGGCGGCGAAGCTGCGGTGTCATCGGCCGGTTGCGAACCCACTGCGTGCAGAAGCCGCTTGAATTCCCGCCGCTCGGTAGCGGTGAGGTGGGCCAGGAGTCGCTCGTCGGCAACATGCACCGCCGCTTCGGCGCGCTTCAACAGCGCTCTGCCCTTGCTGGTCAGCCGGGCCGGCAGCGCGCGGCCGGACGACACCGTATCTGGCCGTGTCACCGCCCCCATGTCCTGAAGCCCGCGCAGCACCAGGTTCATCGCCTGCGGTGACACATTCGTGGCGCGGGCGAGCTCGGCGCTGGATTGTCCGGGGAACATCGACAGAATTCGCAGGCACACGAATTCCGGTAACCCGAGCCCTAGTGGTCCCAGCTCGGCCATCACCTGCGGCCGCAGCACCGTCATCACGCGATAGAGCAGATAGCCCAACGGCTGGTCCTCGTACTCGTTCATGTCAAACATATTGACATATATCAAGTGGGTTGATAGACAGGTTGCCATGACTCAACCAGTAGATTTCGAATTCGATGACGTTTACCGCGGAGAATCCGCGCGCCTGGGGCAGGGGGTGCGCCCACCGTGGAGCATCGGCGAACCCCAGCCGGAGCTGGCGGCGTTGATCGAGGCCGGCAAGTTTCACGGCGACGTGCTCGATGTCGGCTGCGGGGAAGCCGCGATTTCGCTGTATCTCGCTGAGCGGGGCTACACCACGGTCGGGCTGGACTCCTCACCGACCGCCATCGACTTGGCCCGCCGTGAGGCGGAAAAGCGCGGCCTGACCAACGCCAGCTTCGAGGTGGCCGACATCAGCTCGTTCACCGGCTATGACGGACGGTTCGGCACCATCGTCGACAGCACCCTGTTCCATTCCATCCCGGTCGAGGCACGAGAGGGATACCAGCAGTCGATTGTCCGCGCCGCCGAACCGGGGGCGTCGTACTTCGTCCTGGTTTTCGATAAGGCCGCGATCCCCGAAGGTCCGCCGTTTGCGGTCACCGAAGACGAACTCCGACAGGTGGTCTCGAAGTACTGGGTGATCGACGAGATCAAACCCGCCCGCATCTACGCCAATTTCCCAGAAGGCATCACCGGGATTCCGGGTGCGCCTCAGATGCAGTTGCGTGACGAGCCCAACGGCCGCAAGTCCGTTGCGGCCTGGCTGTTATCGGCACACCTGGGCGGAGGCAGCTAGGAGCGCTCCGGTTTATGGGCGCTCAGGAGAAAGCCGGGGAGCAGCACATGGCCCTGGTTGTCGCGTTGGGCGTCCAGGAACTGATCCCGCGGAAAATTCCGCTCGCTGTCGTTGGCGTAGATCTTCGCGGGGCGGATCTCGTCGACCTGCCATAGCGTCGAAACCGCCTCGCGCAGCTCCGTTTCGGTGAAGCCGTGCGGGCCGGGGCGATCCCCGGTGTCCTGGTCGCCGAATGCCCCGGCAGCGAAAGCCAAAATATACAGCGCTGCTCCGGGCGCGGCGGCCCGAAAGATCGATTGCAGATAGCCCTGGCGTTTGTCGGGCGGCAGCGAATGCAGACACCCGCTGTCGAAGATCGTGGCGAAGCGGCTGTCATAACCAGTGAACGAGGCAATGTCCGCAACGTCGAAGGTGGCGTTGGTCAGCCCGCGTTTCGCGGCCTCCCGGCAGGCTGCCTCGATAGCGGTGGGTGATGAGTCCAGGCCCACCACGGTATAGCCCCGCGCCGCCAGAGCGAGCGAAAGCGCGGCGTGACCGCATCCGGCGTCGAGCACGTCGCCGCGTACCTTGCCTTGATCGATCAGAACCGCCAACTCGGGCTGCGGCTGTCCAATGCTCCACGGTGGCGGCACATCGTGCCGGTACGCGGCATCCCAATCCATTGCCGGCTGCGTCATGCCTCCTCCTAAAGGTCTGAGCCTCACGGGCAATTGGGCGCGGGCCGATGCTAACGCCGACCAGAAGGGTGGGATATGCATGTTGCCCGCCTACGCGCGATTGTGAAGCCGAAAATCGCTCGAAGGCGGGCAAACTGCATACACCCTGACAGGGTCTTCACCGGCAGTCGCCCCTTGAGCTGCTGCGCTCAAATGGCGCGCCGTATGAATTAATGGCTGGGTTCATCACACGACGACGGGAAGACGATGCAGCTGCTTCTGGTCCGGCATGCCTTGCCACTTCGGAGCGAACCCGGCCAGGGATCCGACCCGGAGCTGTCCGACGAGGGGCTTGCCCAAGTCGCGCGCCTGCCCGACGCTTTGGCCAGGTACCCGATCTCGCGCATAGTGAGCAGTCCGCAGCGGCGCGCTATCCAGACCGCAGAACCGGTCGCGGCGGCGCGCAATTTAGGCGTAGATGTCGATGACCGCTTCGCGGAATACGACCGCGACCTGCCGGTGTATGTTCCGATCGAGCAAATCCGTGATGAGAATCCGCAGGAGTGGGCTCGCATGGCGGAGGGGCATCCGCCCAGTTCGGTCGACGAACACGCTTTCCAAGCCCGAGTCGGCGCCGCTGTCGGTGACGTCGTCACCGCTGCCGATCACGAGGACACCGTGGCAGTGTTCAGCCATGGCGGGGTGATCAATGTGGTGTTGCACCAGATCCTGGGAACCAAGCGGCTGCTCTCGTTTCCAATCGACTATGCATCGGTGACCCGGCTGCTGTTCTCGCGCTCCGGTCAGGCCACCGTGGTGACGGTCAACTGCACTGAACACGTGTGGGACTTGCTGCCCCGGAACAGGCGGCGATGACTCGCCGCTAGCGACGGGTCATGAGGTCTCGCTTGGCCGCGCGGCGAAGCTGATAAATCCGCCCCGTGCCGACGAGCACGGTGATCAACCCGCCGCACACCGCTGCAAACAGGATCGCTACCCCGAGCGGCAACGTCCACCGCCAACCGAGAAACGCAAACTGCGCAGATGCGGTGTTTTGGGCGATGAAGATCAGCAGGATGATCAGAATCAGCATGCCAACCGCCAGCGCCGCCCACAGCGCGGCAGCGCGGGTGAACCGGACCGACTCGGGCGTGGACGGTGCCGCAGGCACCTGGCCGGCGGCTGGCGTCGTGGGATGTGGCTGCTCGGGCGATGCAGGGCGATCGCTGCTCATGCTGCCATCTTTCCCCTTCCCGCACAGAATGAAACCAAACGAGCCGGAAACCCTGGCCGCACGCCAGCTCAGGGCGCCGGCACATAGTTTCTGCGGCTAATGTCGGCTGATATGACGATCCTGCTGCGGCGCACGCGGGGCGCGATGGCGGCATTCGTCGTGCTGGCATGGCTCGTGGCCGCATGCGGCAACCCGAACCCCCTCGGGGCGATGTCGGGCAGCATGAAATCCATCGTCATCGGCTCCGCCGACTTCCTGGAGTCAAAGCTCGTCGCCGAGATCTACGCACAAGCCTTGCAAGCCAACGGCTTCGACGTGGGACGTCGGCTAGGGATCGGCAGCCGCGAGACCTATATTCCGGCATTGAAGGACCATTCCATCGACTTGGTGCCCGAGTACATCGGTAACCTGCTGCTCTACTTTCAACCCGATGCGATGGTCACCATGCTCGATGCCGTCGAGCTAGAGCTGTACAAGCGGCTGCCCGGCGACTTGTCGATTTTGACGCCGTCACCGGCCTCGGACACCGACACGGTCACGGTCACTGCGGCGACCGCCGCCATGTGGGACCTGAAAACGATCGCCGACCTGGCGCCGCATTCAGCGGAGGTGAAGCTGGCCGCCCCGTCGGCGTTTCAGACCAGACCGGCCGGATTGCCGGGGCTGCGACAGAAGTACGGGCTTGACATCAGCCCCGCCAACTTCGTCGCGATCAGCGACGGTGGGGGACCGGTGACCGTGCGGGCACTCGTGGACGGCACCGTCACGGCCGCCAACATCTTCAGCACCTCGCCGGCCATTCCGCAGAACCACCTGGTGGTACTGGAGGACCCCGAACACAACTTCCTCGCGGGAAACATTGTGCCCCTTGTGAATTCACAAAAAAAGTCCGATCACCTCAAAGACGTCCTGGATGCGGTGTCGGCCAAGCTGACCACCCGCGGCCTCGCCGACCTCAACGCATCGGTATCGGGTAACGCCGGAGTCGACCCCGACGAGGCAGCACGGAAATGGGTGCGCGACAACGGCTTCGACCACCCGATCAGGCAATGACAGCGCGATTGGGCTCGACGTGATCAGCTTCGAGAAGGTCACCAAGGTCTACGGCGACGGCACCGTGGCCGTGGACAACCTGACCCTCGAGGTACCGCGCGGCGCGCTGGCTGTCTTCGTCGGACCGTCCGGCTGCGGCAAGACCACGTCGATGCGGATGATCAACCGGATGATCGAGCCGACCTCCGGCACGGTGATGGTCGACGGCGCCGACGTCTCCACCGTCAACCCCGTGAAGCTGCGACTCGGCATCGGCTACGTCATCCAAAACGCCGGGCTGATGCCCCATCAGCGGGTGATCGACAACGTGGCCACCGTGCCGATACTCAAAGGCCAGTCCCGCCGGGCAGCGCGCACAGCCGCCTACCAGGTCCTCGAACAGGTCGGTCTGGACACCAAGCTAGCGACCCGCTATCCCGCGCAGCTCTCCGGCGGCGAACAGCAGCGCGTCGGGGTGGCCCGGGCGCTGGCCGCCGATCCGCCGATTCTGTTGATGGACGAACCGTTTTCCGCCGTCGACCCGGTGGTTCGCAGAGAGTTGCAACGCGAAATCCTTCGGCTGCAAAGTGAATTGCGCAAGACCATCGTGTTCGTCACACACGACATCGACGAGGCGGTCCGGCTGGCGGATTTGGTGGCGGTGTTCGGGCCCGGCGGCTCGCTGCAGCAGTACGACGAACCGGCGCGGCTGTTGTCGCGTCCTGCCAACGATTTCGTCTCGCGCTTCGTCGGTCTTGGCCGAGGCTATCGGTGGCTGCAGTGCCTTGACGCAACGGAGCTGCCGCTGCGCGATATCCAGCGGATCTCCGAGTCCGACATCGGTGACCCCCCGCTGCTCGACGGCTGGGCGCTGGTTGTCAATCCCGAGGGCGCGCCGGTGGGCTGGATCAATGCCGACGGTGTGCAGCGCCACCAGCGCGGCGCGTCGTTGCCCGAGAGCGTGACCCCCGTCGGATCACTGTTCCGTCCGGACGGAAATCTCAGCCAAGCGCTGGACGCCGCGCTGTCATCACCGTCGGCGATCGGGGTGGCCGTCGACAACGCCGGCAAGGTGATCGGCGGCGTCCTGGCCGCTGACGTGCTGGCCGCGGTGCAACCCCAGCGACAGGGATAACCGTGCACTATCTGATGACGCATCTCAGCGCCGCGTGCGCCCTGACCGTCATCCATCTGCGGCTGTCGCTGATTCCGGTGCTGATCGGTTTGGCGATCGCGCTGCCGCTGGGCGTGCTGGTGCAGCGCAACACAGTGCTGCGCCGGCTGACAACCGTCACCGCCAGCGTCGTATTCACGATCCCGTCGCTGGCGCTATTCGTGGTACTGCCGTTGATCATCCCGACCCGCATCCTCGACGAAGCCAACGTGATCGTCGCGCTGACCCTCTACGCCACTGCGCTATTGGTGCGCGCGGTGCTCGAAGCGCTCGACGCGGTGCCGGCACAGCTACGTGACGCTGCCACCGCTGTCGGTCACAGCGCGATCCGCCGGATGTTGAAAGTCGAACTGCCGCTGGCTATCCCGGTACTGGTGTCAGGTGTGCGTGTCGTTGTGGTCACCAATATCTCGATGGTCTCGGTGGGTGCGGTGATCGGCATCGGCGGGCTGGGCACCTGGTTCACCGAGGGATATCAGGCCAACAAGAGCGACCAGATCGTCGCGGGCATCATCGCGATCTTCGCACTCGCGGTCGTCCTCGACATGCTGATCATGCTGGCCGGCCGGCTGGCCACGCCGTGGGAGCGCGCGTCACATCCCGGCAGGCGACGCCAGGTCAGAGCACCGATCGTTGGCGGGGCTCGATGAATTACCTGACTCAGGCACTGTCCTACCTTTTCACCGCCGACAACTGGCTCGGGCCGGTCGGGTTGGCGGCCCGCACCCTCGAGCACTTAGAGTACACCGCCGCGGCTGTGGCCGTTTCGGCGGTGATCGCCATCCCGATCGGGATGATCATCGGGCACACCGGTCGCGGCACGCTTGTGGTGGTGGGCATCGTCAACGGGCTGCGCGCCTTGCCAACCTTGGGTGTCCTACTGCTGGGGGTGTTGTGGTGGGGGTTGGGTCTGGGGCCGCCGATCGTGGCGCTGATGCTGCTGGGTATCCCGCCACTGCTGGCCGGAACTTACGCGGGCATCTCCAACGTGGACCGCACCGTTGTCGACGCCGCGCGGGCCATGGGCATGACCGAAACGCAGGTGCTGCTGCGCGTCGAGGTGCCTAACGCGCTGCCGCTCATCGTCGGAGGCTTGCGCACGGCAACGCTTCAGGTGGTTGCCACCGCGACGGTGGCGGCCTACGCCAGTCTCGGCGGGCTGGGCCGCTATCTGATCGACGGCATCAAGGTGCGCGAATTCCACATCGCGGTCGTGGGTGCACTGATGGTGGCCGCGCTGGCGCTGATACTCGACGCCGCGCTGGCGTTTGCCGTGTGGCTGTCAGTTCCCGGCACCGGTCGGCTCAGCAGGCCTCGAATGAACGACCGACGCACGCCCCAACGGCCGATCGGTGACGGGTTGAGCGGCGAGTCTGAGCCGGTGCGCGCCCCCGGATGAAGTGAGGTCGCCACCGGGCTGCACATCAGAAGACCGGTCGCTTACCGTATACGGGTGAACCGCGCATCGGATGCCACGCAGAAAGTCTGGTCGGCAATGCTGACCTGGCGTGCGCACGACGCCTCGCGGATGGAGTCGGTGCGAGTCCAGTTGTCGGGCAAGCGAATTAGAGCCAACGGGCGCATTGTGGCGGCCGCCACAGAAGCAAACCCCGCGTTCGGTGCCTACTACGACTTGCAGACCGACGAGACCGGTGCCACCAAGCGGCTCGGCCTGACTGTGACGCTGGCCGAGCGGGAACGTCAGCTCTCCGTTGCCCGTGACGAAGAGAACATGTGGCTGGTGACCGATCACCGCGGCGAGTCGCGCCATGCCTTCGACGGTGCCGTGGACGTCGACGTGGTGTTCAGCCCGTTCTTCAACGCGTTGCCGGTTCGCCGCTGCGGCCTACACGAGCATGCCGAGTCGATCACACTGCCGATGGTCTACGTGTGGTTGCCGGAGATGTCGGTGGACGCGGCGTCGG
>NZ_DASRBZ010000167.1:0-3184 GCF_035653355.1 Mycobacterium sp.
GGCAGCACCCCGGCGTGGTTGGCCACCACCAATGCGGCACCGGTGGTGGGCAGGTTCTCGATGCCGCTGACTTCGACCCGAAACCATGACCGGAAGAAGAACCTCAGCAAAGGCCGCACGATCGCGTCGTTGAAGTGCGGATCGAAGCCGAATTCGTCGACGCTGTAGTCGCCGGTCAGCCGCTGGCGCATGAACGCGGCGACGGACGCGACCCGCTGGGCCAACTCGGTGGACGGCGCCGCAGTCTCCGCAGCGGCATCGCGGCGACGCTGATCGATTTCACTGACAACGGCGGCGATCTGCTCGGCCGACGCCCGGCTATCGGGATCGGAGAGCAGCGAGGGATGCCGACGTGACGACGCGGTGCGCTGGCCGGCGCGGCGCTGTGCCGCTGCACGACTCGGATTCGTGTGCAGCGGAATCACTTTCGCCTTGGAATCGCCCGCCACGATATTTACCTTCCCCCCACCCTTAAAACACTCGTGACCGACTGCTCAAACCGCTGGGCTGCCGACACGGCCCGACCCTCCAAGGAGCGTACCAACTCCGGTTTAATAATGGGAGTGAGAGCTCGCCCGCGAATGTAGTCGTCGAACGCTTCAGCCGTCGTCCACTTCGGGTGGTAGTCAAGTTCTTTACGCATTCTGGTCGTGTCCATCACCCGACCGAAGCTCAGATAGGCGAGTTGTTCGCGATTGATTTCGGTGTAGCGATTAGCTCGTCTCAGCGAATCCAGCGCCCACAGCCCGAATCCGGGCACAGGCAGCGGGATGCGGCCCGCCCGGCGAATCGCCTGCGAAAGCATGATGATGCCGTCAGCGCCGATGTTGAACGTGCCCGGCCGTCCGGCCAGCGCGGCGCGCTCCAGCGCGCCCAGCGCGTCTTGCTCATGAAGCAATTGCAAGCGCGCGTCGCGTCCGACGATGGTCGGCACCAGCGGTCCGGCCAGGTAGCGCGACAGCGTGGTGTCCATGGCAGGCCCAATCAAGTTGGCCAACCGCAAGATGGTGACCGCGATATCGGGCCGGCGCCGGCCCAGGCCGCGCGCGTAACCCTCGATATCGATGCTGTCTTTAGGGAAACCTTGGCGGAAGGGGCGGCGGCTGCTGCTGTCCTCAGTGAACACCACCGGGTCATGTGCGCTGGAGCCGTAAACCTCCGAGGTGGACTTCAGCACGACGCGGCGCACCGACGGCGCCTTCTGGCAGGCCGCGAACAACTGCATCGCGCCCATCACGTTGATTTCTTTCAGCGCCGCGCCACCACCGGACCGCGGCGAGAACGAGGCCGCCGCCGCATGCACCACGGTGTCGACGTCGCCGTTTCGAATCACTTTGGCGATAAACGGGTTGCGGATGTCGGCGCGGACGAACTCGGCTCTGCCCATCCGGCGCAGCATGTCCTTGCTGGGCGCGATCGCGTCGACCGCGATGACCCGGTTAATCAACGGGTTTTGCGCCAGCCGCGCGGTCAGGTAGCCGCCCAGGAACCGGCACGCGCCTGTGACCAGCACGACTTTCGGATAGTGCACGGTGTCGCTGCCCGCGCCGTTTTTTGTGCTTGCGTCTCGGTCCATTCGGTTACCTGTAGGGCCAGTGTGACCGTCCGCCGAATCCACCCCGTTAGCCTAGCGGGCCACAGATACCACGGCGTTACTGCAAAGTGAAGCTGCGCGCGCGGGGAGTTTACTTACCGAGTTTTCTGCGCTGCACCCGCGTGCGACGCAGCAGTTTGCGGTGCTTCTTTTTCGACATCCGTTTGCGCCGCTTCTTGATTACTGAACCCATGACCCCGCTATCTCAGTCCGCCTATGCCGACACGTGAAATGACCCGCACACTTTACCGGCTGACGGCATGCAGCAAAAAATCGGCGGGGCCACCCGAAAGCGACCGGCCGTGCGACGACGCCGCGATGCGATCAGCCGGCGTCGAAGTAGGAGGTTTCCAGCATGTCGTGCACGGCCTTGGCGTGCACCCGGAAGGAGCGCCCGACCCGTACCGCCGGCAGCTCGCCGTTGTGCACCAGCCGATAGACGGTCATCTTGCTGACCCGCATCAGCGCCGCCACTTCGGCCACTGTGAGAAATTGAGTTCTTGGCTGCTGGGTATCGGGGGAACCGGTGTCCCGTGTCGATTTACCGCCAGCTGAATCCCGCGCCGATGGCCCGTTTATAGACGTCATCGCAACCCAATCAGTCAGGCCCGTGCAGTCCCACCGGCTTCCCCTCCGCTGGCACCCACACGTGCATACAGAGAGGAGAATAGCGGGACTAGTGGGGTTACTGCGACGGGTGTGGGAAAATCTATGGAAATTGCCGAATTACTCTGATGTGATTCTTAGCTGTTCAGCGCGGGTTTTCGCGGCCTGTACCGCCCCGTCGACCGCTGCTCGCAAGCCCCGGCGTTCCAGTTCCCGCAGCGCAGCAGCCGTGGTGCCCCCGGGCGAGGTAACCGTCGCCCGCAGCTGCGCCGCGGTGGTATCCACCCGCAAGTCGCTGGGCGCATCGTCAGCGCCCTGCCGCTCCTGGTGCATCCGCTCCAGCAGCATCGCGGCCGACCCGGCCATCGTCTGCGCCGCCAGCTCAGTGGCCACCGACCGGCTCAAACCGACTCCGACGCCGGCGTCGACCAACGCTTCGACCATCAGAAAGAAATACGCCGGTCCAGAACCCGACACCGCGGTCACGGCATCGAGTTGCGTCTCGGGGACAGTGAGCACGCCTCCGACGGAATCGAACAGCGCGGACACCTCTTCCAGCTGTTGGGGTGTGGCGAAGCGGCCCTTGGCCAGCGCGCTCACCCCGGCGCCGACCAGCGACGGCGCGTTGGGCATCGCACGGATGACGGGGGTGCCGGCCGGCAGCCGCGATTCGAAGTGCTGGATCGTGACGCCCGCCGCGACCGTCACGAAAACCTGGTCGCCGGAATCGCTTTCGGCCTCGGCGGCCGCTTGTGCGATTTCGCCGATCACCGATTCGACGTCGGCGGGTTTGACGGCGACGATGACGAATGTCGCACTCTGCACGGCATCGTTTACTGAGGTCACCAGCACGGAGTATGTCTCAGCGAGGTAGCGGGCCCGCTCGGGAATCCGTTCAGCCACCACCAGGTCTTTGACCTGCCTGCCGGCCCGCAACAGCCCGGACAGCAAGGCTTCGCCGATACTGCCGCCGCCGATAATCGC
>NZ_DASRBZ010000168.1:0-2320 GCF_035653355.1 Mycobacterium sp.
TTCGGATTCAACACCAAGGCCGTCCTCGTGGTCACTCCTTCGGGCACGCTGACGCAGCCTGCAGGTGATCAGAACATCTATTGCCGGGGCAACGGTGGGCTCGTAACCGATCCGACCGGAACCGTCCTCGCCATGAACGAGCTGTCAGTGATGCGGCTGTCGGCGACAGGGCCCGACGAAACCATCGTCAGTTTCTATCCTGGCCTCTTCCACGGCATTCGAGGATTCTCGCCCAACGGGATCGCCGTCGGCACCGACGGGACGATCTACCTGGACACCTTCATGGGCAACGGGTTCGCCGACCGCTCGGCCATCGCCTCAGTCCGCCCCGACGGGACCGCTTCGCTCGTGCTCTGGGAGAGCACCGACGAGCCCGCCGCCACGCTCTTCGGTGATGGAATCGCTACCGCGCGCTTTGGCGGCTCGCAGCCCGCGGTGACGGCCACGCTCGATCGCCTCTTCGGGAAGCCCACCGCCACCGCGACGTTGAAGAACCCGGGTAACTGTCAGATCGACGCCTCCACTCGCTGGGGAGAGGTCACTGCCTTCTTCTCTCGCGACCGGTTCGTCGGTTACCGGGCCGTCGGAGCGACCACTCGTTTTCCACCTGGTGGGGGCTTCTACCTGAATGGCGTTGGGCATACAGCGCAGACCGAACTCGGCCTGCGAGTCGGCGACACCTTGGCCGAGGCGCAGAACCTCTACGGTACGACTCTCACGACCTCGGCAGCGCAAGGGGGCACGTGGACTGCAACCACCTCGAGTGGCGTGCTGAGGGGGTACCTCACGGGCGTGCCCGGCCAGTACACCGTGTACCAGCTACTCATCAACAGCATCGGTGCCGGGGACGTCGGCTGTCCCGCCGCCTCGCCGTAAACACCTCACCCTGTTCGGAAACGCGCGGTGGCATCGAAAGGAACGGGCATCCGGGTGTGCTGACGCGGACCCGCCTGTGAGGTCGGGAAGGGGATCACCGCCATTGAGCGGTCCCGACCGCCCTCCGGCGCTACCTTGCTGCCTGGCCGGAGGCTCTCCCACGGAGGCAACAACCGGCCATGAGTGCCCATCCGCTGTGCCTTCAAGACAGTAAGAGAAGTTGCCGATATTCACTCGGTGATTACAGCGGCGACCAGGCGATTCAGGTGGATGCTCGCCGCCTGCGCTCTCTTCCTCGTTGTATCAACGGTGCTCCCGACCTACGAGTACAGCGCCGTCCATGAACCCATGTGGTACGGCGGGATCCTCTGGCCGATCCTCGTGGGGCTGAGCGGGATTGTCGCTCTCGCCGCTGCTGTGTTCCGGCCACTTTCGATCAAGAGAGCAGGTCAGATCGGCGGGCTCGTTGTCATCCTCGCCGTGCTGCTCGGTGGATTCTCGGCGGGTCACGCGTATGCCGTTCACGATCGCGACGCGCTGGCGGGGGGCAGTCTCCTGATCTCGGGTTGGCCTGTCTACGGAGCGTGGCTCGCCATCACGGCAGCTCTTGTGATGCTCCTCGGCGGGACGAGCAAATGGCAGCCAACCACACGTAGAGCCGACGATGTTCCGGGCGCACCGACCGCAATGATACGTGATTCAGAATCAGCACCGGTAGCGATTCTTGAATGCAACACACCCCTTCCGGCGCTGAACGAAGTCGTAGGTCCTGAAAGCACGACCCATAACGCGCGGTGTGTATCGGATGTGGCCGACAGTGTGGATCTCGACTGGCCGACGGGCGGGTAGCAATATCGCTGGCACCCGCCCGCACCCAGCCGGTATTCCGCTGACTGGACCCGAGCACATTATGTCGCAGACAAATCAGCCGGCGTCCCCCCCGAGCTGATTGCGATAGCTCGGACTTCAACTTCTAGGTGATGGGAGCCGACGCGGATGCTGTATCCGCGTCACACGCCTGAGATGCCCGAAAGACCTGCCTCGATCCCAGCGATGGAGCGTTATTTGCTCGTCGTTACGGCGTGTTGGTGAGAACTCGCGCCGCAACCGCACCGGACGATGAGGAGGAAGGCGATGCATCTACCAGCAGCAAGCATCGCCCGGACGATAGACATGCTGCCTGCCCGGGAAAATTGTTCGAGTAGCCGCTCGGGGCAGCAGGGAGTGGCCCGATGAGTCTCCAGTAATTACCACCATCTGTCGTGACCGCCACCTGTGTGCCGACCACCATGCAGTGTCCGGTCCTAGGACAGGCCAACCAGGACGATCCGGCGTTCAATGTCGGCAAGCCTGCAGCCCGCAGCGCGTGCCAGGGACGTCCCGCACCGCCAGCCAGCATCGTCACCTTGCCGTTGCCGGCGTTGGTAAAGGCAACCAGGCAGTT
>NZ_DASRBZ010000169.1:0-4870 GCF_035653355.1 Mycobacterium sp.
GGTCGGCAGCAGCCGACTAAGTGTCGCGGTGTCGATTTCGCTGACCAGCGAATCCCGGTCCGGCCAGCGAGTGTAGACCCCTTCGACGTCGGTGAGCATCAACAGCTTCTCGGCGCCCAGCGCTTCGGCCAGCGCCGCCGCCGCGGTGTCGGCGTTGATGTTGTACACCACACCGTCGGTGTCCGGCGCCAGCGTGGACACCACCGGAATGCGCCGCGCTGCAATCAGATCCAACACGGCAGCGGCGTTGACCTTGGCGACGTCGCCCACCAGCCCGATGTCGGTGGCCACCCCGTCGACAGTGACGCGGCGCCGCACCGCAGTGAACAGCTGCGCGTCTTCACCGGTGATACCGACGGCGTAGGGTCCGTGCGCGTTGATCAGGTTGACCAGTTCCCGGCCAACTTGACCGAACAGCACCATGCGCGCGACATCGAGCACTTCCGGTGTGGTGACCCGGAATCCGCCCTTGAAACCGCCCGCGATGCCGAGGCGCTGCAACATCGCCGTGATCTGCGGTCCGCCACCGTGTACAACGACGGGATGGATGCCGCAGTTGCGCAGAAACGCCATGTCGGCGGCGAACGCATACTTGAGCGTGTCGTCGCTCATCGCGTTGCCGCCGTATTTGATGACGACGATCTTGCCGTGCAGCTGCTTGAGCCAGGGCAGGGCCTCGGCGAGCACCTGCGCTTTGACCTGGGTCGGCAATTCGCTGGTCGTCATGAGCTATACCACCGCCGACGATGCAGGGGGGACCCCCAGCCGCGAAGCGGCGAGGGGGACGAAGCGATGAGGAGGAGGCGGATCATGAGCTGTAAGCCGAGTTCTCTTCGACGTAGCCGTGCGACAGGTCGGTGGTGCGGATGGCGCCGTGACCACTCCCTAGCCCGAGGTCTACCGTGACGTCGATGTCGGTTCCCGACAGGTCCACCTCCCGAGCTTGGGGCGTCCCGACACCGTCGACGCACACGGCAAAACCGTTGAACGACACGGTGATCCGCTCAGGATCGAGCTGCACCGGTGCCATGCCCACGGCCGCGAGCACCCGGCCCCAGTTCGGGTCGGAGCCGAACAACGCGGTCTTGACCAGGCTGTCGCGGGCGATCACCCGAGCTGCGGTGACGGCCTCGTCCTCGCTGGCCGCACCGGTCACGGTGACGGTGATGCGCTTGGTGACACCTTCGGCGTCGGCCTGCAACTGCGCGCACAGGTCGTCGCAGACCCGAAGCACCGCATCGTCGAGATCGGCTCGGCTGGGGACGATTTCGCTTGCCCCCGATGCCAGGAGGAGCACGGTGTCGTTGGTGGAGCAGGTTCCGTCGATGTCCAGGCGGTCGAAAGTGACGGCGGTGGCTCGCCGCAGCGCCTGGTCGAGCGCTGCAGCGTCGGCCACGGCGTCGGTGGTCAGCACGCACAGCATGGTGGCCAGTGACGGCGCCAGCATCCCGGCGCCCTTGGCCATTCCGCCGACGGTCCAGTTGTCGGGATGATGCAGCGCAACCTGTTTCGGCACGGTGTCGGTGGTCATGATGGCCCGTGCCGCGTTCTCGCCGCCGGTGAGCCCGCCTGCCATCTCGTGGACGACTTCCTGAACGCCGGCCAGCACCTTGTCCATCGGCAGCCGGTCACCGATCAGGCCCGTCGAGCAGACGGCGATTTCGATGGCGCCGGTCTCGCTGCCCCAGTCCGACAGCGCGGCGGCGAGGGCCTCGGCGGTGGCGTGGGTGTCTTGGAAGCCGGCGGGGCCGGTGCAGGCGTTCGCGCCGCCGGAGTTGAGGAGCACCGCGCGCAGCCGGCCGGTGGTGAGGACCTGCTGGCTCCACAGCACGGGTGCGGCCTTGACGCGGTTGCGGGTGAAGACGCCCGCGGCGCCGTAGTCGGGGCCCTCATTGAAGACCAGCGCGAGGTCCAGTGCCCCGGAGGGCTTGATCCCGGCGGCGATGCCCGCGGCCCGGAAACCCTCGGGCGCGGTGACGCCCTGCGATCGCACCAGCCGAGCAGTGGCGGCCAGGTCGGTCACGGCGCCACCCCGACTACTGGCAGGCCTTCGGTTTCCGGCCAGCCCAGCGCCAGGTTCATCGACTGGACGGCGCCACCGCCTGTGCCCTTGACCAGGTTGTCGATGGCGGCGATCGCCACGAACGTGGCGGCGTCCTCGTCGACCGCGACGGCGATGTGGGCGGCGTTGCTGCCGATCACCGCACCGGTGCGAGGCAACTGCCCCTCGGGCATTAAGTGCACGAAAGGTTCTGTGCTGTAGGCCTTTTCGTAGGCGGCGCGCAGCTGCGAGAGCGGCGCGCGGCTTGGCGCGGTGCAGGTGGCCAGGATGCCGCGCGACGTGGGGATGAGCACCGGGGTGAACGACGCGGTGACTTTCCGGTCGCTGACTTTTTGCAGCTCCTGCACGATTTCGGGGGTGTGCCGGTGGGCCCCGCCGATGTTGTAGGCGCGCGCCGATCCGATGACCTCCGCGCCGAGCAAGTCGGTCTTCGCGGCACGACCAGCCCCCGACGTGCCGCTGACGGCGACCACCGTGACTGCGGGTTCGACGAGGTCCTCGGCGACGGCGGGCAGCAGGGCCAGCAGCGCCGCGGTCGGATAGCAGCCCGGTACCGCGATGCGACGGGCACCACGCAGCTGCTCGCGGGCGCCGGGAAGTTCGGGCAACCCGTACGGCCAGCTGCCGGCATGCGGCGAACCGTAGAAGCGCTGCCAGGTCTCCGGTTCGGTGAGCCGGAAATCTGCGCCGCAGTCTACGACCAGCGTCTGCGGATCCAGCTGCTCGGCTAGCGCCGCCGAGTACCCATGCGGAAGCGCCAGGAATACGACGTCATGGCCGTGCAGCACGTCGATCTCGGTCGGTTCGAGCACCCGCTGAGCTAGCGGCAGCAGGTGGGGATGCTGCTCGCCGAGCGTGCTACCGGCGTTACCCGCCGCGGTGAGCGCGCCGATCGTGAACCGGCCGACGGCGTAGGCGGGGTGGCCAAGCAGCAGTCGCAGAATTTCGCCACCCGCGTAGCCGCTGGCGCCGGCCACCGCCACTCGCAGGGTCATCCTGCAATATTTGCATGACTATGCATTGCGTTGCAAATCCATTCCGGTGCCAGTAGACGCCAAAGCCTCCCGACTCGGCGACGAACCGGGACGTTTGCGTCTGCTCGCCAGGAAGCGGTTACGTGCGCAGGACGGCGCCCACCCGCTCGGCAGCGCGGCGCACGGCGGCATCACGGGCGGCGCTGGCGTCGTCTTCGGTCAACGTGCGATCCGCTGCGCGGAACCGCAGCGCGAAGGTCAGCGACTTGCGGTCGTCGCCGATCTGCGGTCCGGTGTAGACGTCGAACAGCCGGATGTCCTCCAGCAGCTCGCCCGCGCCCTCGCGCACCGCGTCTTCCACCGCCTGGGCGGCGACGTCGGCGCCGACCACCAGGCTGACGTCTTGAAACACCGCCGGGAACGGCGACACGGTGGGTGCGGGCAGCCTTTCCACGAGGGGGATGGCATCCAGATCCAGCTCGGCCGCGCAGGTACCGGGCGGCAGCTCGCCGCGCTCGATGACCGCAGGGTGCAGCTGTCCGGCGTGGCCGACGACGGTGTCGCCGATGAGCACTTCGGCGCACCGGCCCGGATGCCACGGCAGATAGTCGGCGGCCCGCAGGGTCACCTCGACGCCGCAGGCGCCGGCGATGGTCCGAACCGCCTCGAAGGCGTCGGCTGCTTCGGCCCGCCGCCCGGGGCCCCACGGGCCGCGCGGTTCCCGCAGGCCGGTCAACACCACAGCGGCATGCTGCGGCTGGCGCGGCAATGACGCGTCGAGCATGGCGATCTCGTCGTCGGTTGGCCGGCGGTCCACTGGGATGACGCCGACGCTGCGGCTCTGGAAATTCGGATGCACCACCTGCGCGATCGCGAACAACGCGACATCGACGATTCCTCGAGAGACGTTGCGCGCCAACGCTTCTAGTAGCCCGGGAAGCAGCGTGGTGGCCAGATGCGGGCGATCCGCCTCCAGCGGATTGAGCACCTGCGTGGTGGTCCGCCGGGGATCGTCGGCGGGTAACCCCCAGCGGTCGAAGATGCCCGCGGGCAGAAACGGTGTGGGCAGGACTTCAACGTAACCGGACAGCGCGAGCGACTTGCCGATCGCGCGGCGGCGCTTTTGCCTGCGGGTGAGACCCCGGCCGGCGGGCGCCGCCGGCAGCACCGACGGGATGACGGCGAAGCCTTCCAGCCGCAGCACTTCCTCGACCAAATCGGCGGGCTGCACAAGATCGGGGCGCCAACTCGGCGGCGTCACGGTGAGCCCGTCGCCGTCGGTGGCCACCGCAGCGCCGATCTGGGTCAGCCGCCGCGCGGTTGTGCCCGATGGATATTCGACGCCGGCCGTGCGGTCGGGCAGGTCGGTGGCCATCCGGATGGGCGGCAGCGACCAGTCGTCGCGCGGCGGGTCGCCCCGCCAATCGGTCAGCGTCGGCGACACCGTGCCGCCGGTGATCTCAGCCAAAAGCGCGGCGCAGCGGTCCAGCGCGGCCACCGAGATGGCCGGGTCGACGCCGCGCTCGTAGCGGCGGGCCGCCTCGCTGCCCAGGTGCAGCCGCCGCTGGGTGCGCGACACCGCGGCCGGATCCCACACCGCTGCCTCCAAGAGCACATCGGTGGAGCCCTCGTGCGTCTCGGTGCTGCTCGACCCCATCACTCCGCCGATCGCGGCAGTGGCGACGTCGTCGACGATCAGCACGTCGCCGGGCTCGAGTCGGCGCTCGACGTCGTCGAGGGTGGTCATGGTTTCACCGGGCCGGGCGAACCGCACGGCCAAGCCGCCGGTGATCCGCTCGCGGTCGTGGGCGTGCATGGGGTGGCCCAACTCCAG